>DASPIO010000121.1:0-3410 GCA_035629155.1 Azospirillum sp.
GCCGTGCTGAACGCCGACATTCCGGAATTCGATACCCTCTCCGCGATTTGTTCCAACCGCGGCATCCGCGTTTTCGGCTATGGGTTCGCCGGGCGCGAGCTGATGGTGCGGGGCATCGATCCGCTGCCGCACGGCCAGCGCCTGAGCCTATCCGTCCTCGGCCGCGACACCACCGTGGAACTGCCGCTCGTCGGCCGCTTCCAGGCGTGGAACGCGCTTTGCGCCCTGGGCCTCGTGATCGCCACGGGGGCCGATGCAGCCGAAGCGGTGGACGCGCTGGCCACGCTGGAAGGCGTGCCGGGGCGTCTGCAGCACGTCGCCACGCACCCGAACGGTGCACCGGTGTTCGTGGACTACGCACACACGCCCGACGCGCTGGAGACGGTGCTGACGGCGTTGCGCCCGCACGCGGCGGGCAAGCTCGTCGTGGTCTTCGGCTGCGGCGGCGACCGCGACCGGGGCAAGCGTCCGGTGATGGGCGAACTGGCCGGCCGTCTGGCCGATCGGGCGATCGTCACCGACGACAACCCGCGCACCGAGGTGGCGGCGGACATCCGCCGCGCGGTGCTGGCGGGCAACCCGGCCGCGGAGGAAATCGGCGACCGCCGGTCGGCCATCCGCGCCGCCGTCCGGGACCTGGGTCCGGGCGACGTGCTGGTGGTCGCCGGGAAGGGTCACGAGCAGGGACAGATCATCGGCACCGAGGTGCGGCCGTTCGACGATGCGGCCGAGGCCCGGGCCGCCGTAGCGGAGGTTGGAGCAGAATGAGCGACGCGAGCGCGAAGCCGATCCTGTGGACTGCCGAGGACGCCGCCGCCGCCACCAACGGGCAGGCGGCGCAGCCCTGGCGCGCCACCGGCGTCACCATCGACAGCCGCAGGGTCGAGCCGAGCGACCTGTTCGTCGCCATCAAGGGCCCCAACTTCGACGGGCACGATTTCGTGGCGCAGGCGCTGGCGCAGGGGGCATCCGCCGCCATGGTCAGCCGCGTCCCGGCCGGCGTGGCCGCCGACGCGCCGCTGCTGGCGGTGGAGGACACCCTGGCCGCCCTGGCCGACCTGGGCCATGTCGCCCGGCTGCGCGGCCACGCGCGGGTGATCGGCGTCACCGGCTCCGTCGGCAAGACCGGCACCAAGGAGGCGCTGCGCCACGTGTTGGGCGCGCAAGGCGCCACCTTCGCCACCGAAGGGTCGCTGAACAACCATTGGGGCGTGCCGCTGTCGCTGTCGCGGCTGCCGCAGGACAGCGCCTTCGGCGTGTTCGAGCTGGGCATGAACCACGCGGGCGAGCTGGGGCCGCTGTCGCGCCTCGTCATGCCCGACTGCGCCGTCATCACCACGGTGGAGCCGGTGCACCTGGAGTTCTTCGCGTCGGTGGATGCGATCGCCGACGCCAAGGCCGAGATCTTCGAGGGCATGAACCCGAACGGCGTCGCCGTGCTGAACCGCGACAACCCGCACTTCGGCCGCCTGCTCGCCGCCGCCCGCACGCAGGGCCTGACGCGGATCTGGAGCTTCGGCGCGCACGAGGACGCGGACGCCCGGCTGGTCGACTACTCGCTGCACGCCACCTGCTCGGCCGTCACCGCCGTGGTGAAGGGCGAGCGGCTGCAGTACTGCCTGTCGCTGCCCGGCAGGCACTGGGTGATGAACAGCCTGGCGGTGCTGCTGGCGGCGCGCGCCGCGGGCGCCGATCTCGCCGCCGCCGCGCGGTCGCTGTCCACGCTCCAGCCGGTCAAGGGCCGCGGCACGCGCAAGCGGGTCCATCTGGGCCCAAACAACGGCCAGGGTGCCTTCACCATCATCGACGAGAGCTACAACGCCAGCCCGGCCGCCATGAACGCCGCCTTCGAGGTGCTGTCCAAGGTGGACCCCGGCGCCGGCGGCCGGCGCATCGCCGTGCTGGGCGACATGCGCGAGCTGGGCGCGCGGTCGGACGCGCTGCACGCCGGCCTCGCGGCCCCGTTGCGCGCGGCGCACATCGACGCCGTCTACTGCTGCGGCCCGCACATGAAGGCCCTGTGGGACCGCCTGCCGGCGGCCATGCGCGGCCGGTACGCCGAGGACAGCGCGGCGCTGGCACCCCTGCTGGGCGGGGACGTGCGCGGCGGCGACGTGGTGCTGGTGAAGGGATCGGCCGGCAGCCGCATGGGGCTGGTGGTGGAGGCGCTGTCCGCTCTGGACCAGCGCCGCGACGAGGACGAACCGGCGCCGCAGGCCGCCGCCAATGGACGAGGCTGACGCGCCGCGATGCTCTACAACCTCCTCTTCCCCCTGGCGGACGTCTTCAATCCGTTCAACCTGTTCCGGTACCTGACGTTCCGGACCGGCGGCGCGGTGCTGACGGCGCTTGTCATCAGCTTCGTGTTCTTTCCGCGCCTGATCGCGTGGCTGAAGCACAAGCAGGGTGAAGGCCAGCCCATCCGCGCCGACGGGCCGGAGACGCACTTCAAGAAGAAGGGCACGCCCACCATGGGCGGCCTGATGATCATGATCGCCATGTCCGTCAGCACGCTGTTGTGGATGGACCTGACGAACGCCTACACCTGGATCGTGCTGTTCGTGACCGTCGGCTACGGCCTGATCGGCTTCGGCGACGACTACCAGAAGCTGACCCGGCGCAACACCAAGGGGCTGTCCGGCCGCTTCCGCCTGACCGCCGAGATCGTCATCGCGCTGATCGCCGCCGTGGGCGTCACGCTGGTGGCGACGCCGCCGCTGGCGACCGGGCTGGCGGTGCCGTTCTTCAAGGACGTGATCGTCCAGCTCGGCTGGTTCTTCCTGCCGATGGCGGCCTTCGTCATCGTCGGCGCCTCCAACTCGGTCAACCTGACCGACGGGCTGGACGGTCTGGCGATCGTGCCGACCATGATCGCCGCGGGCTGCTTCGGCCTGATCGCCTACCTGTCCGGCAACATCAACTTCGCCAACTACCTGCAGATCCACCACGTGCCGGGTTCCGGCGAACTGGCGGTGTTCTGCGGCGCGTTGGTGGGCGCCGGCCTCGGCTTCCTGTGGTTCAACGCGCCGCCGGCCATGGTGTTCATGGGCGACACCGGCTCGCTGTCGCTGGGCGGCGCCTTGGGCACCATCGCGGTCATCACCAAGCACGAGATCGTGCTGGCCATCATCGGCGGCCTGTTCGTACTGGAGACGGTGTCGGTGATCGTCCAGGTCACCTCCTTCAAGCTGACGGGCAAGCGCGTGTTCCGCATGGCGCCGCTGCACCATCACTTCGAAAAGAAGGGCTGGGCCGAGCCGACCGTCGTCATCCGCTTCTGGATCATCGCCTCCATCCTGGCGCTGGTCGGCCTGTCCACGCTGAAGCTGCGGTGATGCGATGATCGACCTCTTCTACATGGACGGTCTTCCGGTGGCGGTCATGGGGCTGGGCAAGTCCGGCCTCGCCAC
>DASPIO010000122.1:0-12658 GCA_035629155.1 Azospirillum sp.
TGGCGGCCGCGTCCGTCATCGAGTTCCGGGCCTTCGGGCACAACAAATTCAGGCCTGGATCGGGCCTTCGGACGCCAAGCGGGCGGGTTGCCGCGTAGCTTGTCCGAAAAGCCGCCGCGCTTTAGCCGGCGGAGTGATCACTCGGCTTGCCTTTTGCTTTCAAAAGAACATATTGCGAACATCTTCAAGAGAGAGGGAAGCCTCCACGGTGGATGACGCGCTGCTCGACAAGCTCGGGATTCTGGCCGACGCGGCGAAATACGACGCCTCCTGCGCGTCCTCGGGCGCCAAACGGCGGACGGGCGGGCCGGACGGCATCGGCTCGACCACCGGGGCCGGCATCTGCCACGCCTATACGCCGGATGGGCGTTGCGTCTCGCTGCTCAAGATCCTGCTGACCAACTACTGCCTGTTCGACTGCGCCTACTGCATCAACCGCCGCTCCTCCAACGTGCGGCGCGCGCGGTTCAGCGTGGACGAGGTGGTTCAGCTGACGCTGGGCTTCTACAAGCGGAACTGCATCGAAGGGCTGTTCCTGTCCTCCGGCATCATCCGCTCGCCCGATTACACGATGGAGCAGCTGATGCTGGTGGCGCGCACGCTGCGGCGCGACCATGGCTTCGCCGGCTACATCCACCTGAAGACGATCCCGGAGGCCAGCCCCTGGCTGATCGAGCAGGCCGGGCTGTGGGCAGACCGTCTGTCGATCAACCTGGAACTGGCCTCCGACCGCAGCCTGAAGGAGTTCGCGCCGGAGAAGGACGGCGGCGCCATCAAGGCGGTGATGGGGCAGGTGGGCGAGCGCATCCTGGAGGCCAAGGAGGAGAAGCGCCGCTTCTCCCCCGCCGGGCAGAGCACCCAGATGATCGTCGGCGCCGACGCCTCCACCGACCTGTCGGTGCTGGAGACCAGCGACACGCTTTACCGCCGCTATGGCCTGCGCCGGGTCTATTACTCCGCTTTCAGCCCGATCCCGGAGGCGAGTTCCGCCCTGCCGGCCAAGCCGCCGCCGCTGCAGCGCGAGAACCGGCTGTACCAGGCCGACTGGCTGCTGCGCTATTACGGCTTCACGGTGGAGGAGATCGCCGCCGGGGGCGAGGGCGGGATGCTGGACCTCGGCATCGATCCCAAGCTGGCCTGGGCCCTGAAGAACCGCGAACGCTTCCCGGTCGACGTCAACCGCGCCGACCGCGAGATGCTGCTGCGCGTGCCGGGGCTGGGGGCGCGGGCGGTCGACAAGATCGTCGAGGCGCGGCGCCACACCACCTTGCGGCTGGAGGATGTGGCGCGGCTGTCGTCCGGGCTGAAGCGGGCGCGCGCCTTCCTGATCGCCGCCGACCACCATCCGGGCGGGCTGACCGACCGCGCCGACCTGCGCCAGCGTCTGGTGGCGCCGCCCAAGCAGCTCAGCCTGTTCTGACCATGTACCGCGTGGACCTGAAGGACGGCGCCGACCTGGACGGCTTCCGCCGCGCGCTGCGCGGGCTGGTGGCACTCGGCGTCGCACCGGACGAGGTGGTGTGGAGCGGCGGGGCGGCGCCGTCGCTGTTCGGGGATGAGGTGCCCTTGCCGGCGGACGCGCCGCCGGTTCCGCTGCCGCGCCCGGTGGGCGAACTGATCGGCACCGTGGTCTGCCACCGCGATCCGGAACGCTACGCCCTGCTGCACCGGCTGGTCCGGCGGGTGGTTCGGGGGGAGCGCGACATCCTCGACCACCATGCCGATCCGCTGGTGCATCGGCTGGCGCTGCTCGACAAGGCGGTGCGGCGCGACCTGCACAAGATGCATGCCTTCCTGCGCTTCCGCGAGGTGCGCGACCCAGCCAACTCCGAAGGTCCGGGGGCCGAGCGCTACGTCGCGTGGTTCGAGCCCGACCATTTCATCGTCGAGGCCACCGCCCCCTTCTTCGTCGAGCGCTTCGAGAGCCTGGTCTGGACCATCCTGACGCCGGTGGGATCGCTGCACTGGGACCGGCGGTCGCTCACCGTCGGGCCGGCGGCGGTGAAGCCGGAGGGGCTCGACCGCGACGACCGCTTCGCCGAGGGCTGGCAGCGTTACTACGAGAGCACCTTCAACCCGGCGCGGGTGAACCCCACCGCGATGCGGGCGGAGATGCCGCGGAAATACTGGGCCAACCTGCCGGAAGCGGCGGCGATCCCGGCGATGATCCGCTCCGCCCCCGCCCGCGTGCAGGCGATGATCGAGGCGGAGGCCGCGGCCCCCCGCCGCCGCAACCCCGACAAGGCCGTCGCCGCCATAGCCCGGCAGGAGCCGGCGACGCTGGCCGAGCTGAACCGCATCATCCGCAGCGCGGATCCATTGGTACCGGGAGCCACCCAGGCGGTGCTGGGCGAGGGTCCGGAGGGCGCCGCCATCGCCATCGTCGGCGAACAGCCCGGCGACCAGGAGGATTTGGAGGGCCGTCCCTTCGTCGGCCCGGCCGGTCAGTTGCTGAGCCGCGCGCTGGAGGAGGCCGGGATCGAGCGCGGCGCCGCCTACCTGACCAACGCGGTGAAGCATTTCAAGTTCGTCGCCCGCGGCAAGCGCCGCCTGCACCAGTCGCCGACCGCCGGCGAGGTGAAGCATTACCGCTGGTGGCTGATGAAGGAGCTGTCCTTCGTCCGCCCCCGTCTGGTGGTGACGCTGGGCGCCACGGCGGCCCTCGCGTTGACCGGGCGCAGCGTGTCGGTCCTGCGGGAGCGCGGGCCGATGGGGTTCGGCGATTGGGAGGGCTTCGTCACCGTCCACCCGTCCTACCTGCTGCGCCTGCCGGCGGGGGAGGCGGCGGAACTGGCCTATCAGGACTTCGTCGCCGACCTGCGGCGGGCGCGGGAGCTGGTGGAAGGGGTGGGTTGACGGCTGTCATGGGTATGATCAAGTATGATCAAATACTCCATGGAGACTCGTCGTGGCAGAGATCGAGCGTCTGACCATCACCTTGCCGGCCGCCATGGCCGCTGCCGTGAAGGGCGCCGTCGCCGGCGGCGATTATGCGTCGAGCAGTGAGGTCATCCGCGAGGCCCTGCGCGACTGGGCCGTAAAGCGCGCCCTGCAGCGCCAGGAGTTCGCGTCGCTGAAGGCGGATATCGACCGGGGCATGGCCGATCTGGCCGAAGGGCGCCTGACAGACTTCGATACCGACAGGATCGCCGAACGGGGGAAAGCATTATCCGCCCGCTCCCGCTCCGCCTGACCGAGGCGGCAGAAGCCGACCTTGCGGAACTCTGGGCCCATGTGGCGGCGGAGTCCTCCGAAGCGGTGGCGACCGGCTTTATCCGGGCCATCGAAGCCACGCTTCAGCCCTTGCGCCGCTTCCCTTTGTCGGGGGCCGCCCGCGACGAGTTGACTGCCGGTCTGCGGGTGACCTTCCATCGTGCCTACGCGATCTATTATCGGCCGCTGCCGGATGCGGTGGTCATCGTCCGCGTCCTCCATGGCGCGCGGGACGCCGCGGCACTTGCCAGCCGTGGCGAGTTCGAGGAATAGGGAACGGGAGATGGTGGAGGGGGCGGGGTGAACGTTCCCGCCCCGGTATCGCTGCAGGTCAGGCGGCGCGGATGCCGCTCAGGAAGGTTTCCACCTCCTGCCGCAGCAGTTCGGACTGGCGCGCCAGTTCGCCCGAAGCGCCCAGCACCTGGCTGGCGGCGGCGCCGGTCTGGGCTGCCGCCTCGCTGACGCCGCCGATGTTGGCGCTGACCGAGGCGGTGCCGCTGGAGGCCTCCTGAACGTTGCGGGCGATCTCGGCCGTCGCCGCGCCCTGCTCCTCGATGGCGGAGGCGATGGAGGTGGCGACCTCGCTGATCGTCGCGATGGTCCGGCTGATGCCGCCGATCGCCTGGGCCGCGCCGTTGGTAGCGCCCTGCATCGAGGCGATCTGGGTGCCGATGTCCTCCGTCGCCTTGGCCGTCTGGTTGGCGAGGCTCTTCACCTCGCTGGCGACCACCGCGAAGCCCTTGCCGGCCTCCCCGGCGCGCGCCGCCTCGATGGTGGCGTTGAGGGCGAGAAGGTTGGTCTGGGTGGCGATGTTGTTGATCATCTGCACGATCTCGCCGATGCGCTGCGCCTGCTCGACCAGCCCCTGGACCTGGGTGTTGGTCTGCTGCGCCTCGCCCACCGCCTGGTCGGCGATGGCGGTCGAGCGCGACACCTGCCCGCTGATCTCGGTGATGGAGGCGGTGAGTTCCTCCGTCGCCGCCGCGACGGCCTGGACGTTGGACGAGGCCTCGACCGCCGTTCCGGCCGCGGCGGATGCGCGCGCATTGGTCTGCTCGGCGATGCCCGACATGCTGTGCGCCGTCTGGCTCAGTTCGGTGGCGGCGGAGGACAGCGTGCGCAGGATGCCGCCCACGGTCGCTTCGAAATGGCGGACCAGGCGCTCGACCTCAGCGGTGCGGCGCTCCTTGGCGGCGCGGTCGGCCGCCTGCTCCGCCTCCAGCCGGTCGGCGGTCTGCAGCGCGTCGCGGAAGGTGACGACCGCGGTGGCCATGGCGCCGACCTCGTCGCTGCGCGCCGCATCCGACAGGTCGACGCCGTAGTCCTTGCGGGCAAGGCGTCCCATGCTCGCCGTCAGGCGGGCCAGCGGGTCCACGACGCTGCGCCGGGCGATCACCAGGGAGAGCAGAGCGCCGATGAGGATGCCGATCAGCCCGACCGCGGCCACGGCGGCCTTCACGAAGCTCTCGGTCTCCTCCACCTCGGCGGTGAGTTGGGCGATCCGCTCCGTTCCCGTCTCGATGATGGGGTCGGTCAGGGCGGAGGCCGCGCGCTCGCTGCTGCGCACCTCGTTGCGGAACAGGGCGACGGCGGCACCGTCCTGATCCGCCAGGGCGAGGTCGCGCGTCTTGGTCAGCGCGTCCATGACCTTGACCTGAAGCGGGCCGACCCGGCCGGCGGCCGGATTGCCCGACGCGGCGAGAAGCTGGTCGAGCCGGCGGTTCTTTTCCGCCATTTCGGCAATGCGCACGCCGAACCGCTCTCCGGTGGCCGCCTGCGCCGCGGCGTCTTCGGAAATGATGTTCAGGGCATCGCGCTGCAGGGCGCGGCTGATCGACCGCAGCTCCGACGCGGTCAGGACCATCCGGTCCATCTGGATCAGGGCCTGGTTGGCGGAGGCGATGCGGTTCAGCCCCCACACGGATGTGCCGCCGATGGCAGCCGAAACGGTGGACAGGACCAGGACCGGCAGCAGGATCTTGCTGGAAAGTTTCATCGCACTCTCGTGGGGGCGGAATGAGCGGCCGGAAGGTCACTCCGCCGGCACAGGCGGGATAGAATGACATTGTTTCGTTAATGAAATGTAATACCAGGGTATGCGGGCAAGAGATCAAATCTGCCCAATGCTAGGCATAACTGCAATTTTCACCAAGATGACGAGAAACACACATTTCAATTCAGGGAATCAACTTTCATAGAAGTTTTTTATTTTCCGAAAAATCCATTTTTTATAACATGATAAATGAGTTCTGGAATTTTCTTTCAATCTCTCCTCAAGACCGACAAAGAAAAGAAAGGGCGGCCTGAAGCCGCCCTTGGCGATCGCCATGGAAAAAGGATCAGATCACCCCGCGCCGCCGCAGTTCCCCGATCACCTGGGCGACCATCTCATCGGCGCCATGTTCAGCGCCCTTCAAGGTGATCTCCGGGGCTTCCGGCGGCTCGTAGGCGCTGTCGATGCCGGTGAAGTGCGGAAGCTGGCCGGCACGGGCCTTCCTGTACAGACCCTTGGGGTCGCGGGTCTCGCAGACCTCCAGCGGCGTGTCCATGAAGATCTCCAGGAACTCGCCGTCCTCCACCAGGGAGCGCGCCATGCGGCGCTCCTCGCGGAAGGGGGAGATGAAGCTGACCAGCACGATCAGCCCGGCCTCCACCATCAGCTTCGACACCTCCGCCACCCGGCGGATGTTCTCCACCCGGTCCTCGTCGGTGAAGCCCAGGTCCCGGTTCAGGCCGTGGCGGACATTGTCGCCGTCCAGGATCATGGTGCGGCGACCGAGCCGGTGCAGCTCCTGCTCCAGACGGTCGGCGACGCTGGACTTGCCGGAGCCGGACAGGCCGGTGAACCACAGCACGCAGGGCTTCTGCAGATCCCCCGCCCGCGCCGTCTTGTCCACCTTCGAGGCGTGGCGGTGGATGTTGGAGGCACGGCGCAAGCCGAAGCGGATCATGCCGCAGCCGGCGGTGGCGTTGGTCAGCCGGTCGATCAGGATGAAGCTGCCGGTCTCGCGGCTGTCGGCATAGGCATCGAACGGGATCGGCCGGTCGAGCGCCAGGTTGCAGAAGCCGACGTCGTTCAGGTCCAGATGCTTGGCGGCGGCATGCTCCTGGGTGTTGACGTTGATGGTGTGCTTCAGCTCCGTCACCTGGGCGCCGACCGTCGCCGTGCCGGCCCGCAGCAGGTAGGAGCGGCCGGGCAGCAGCGGCTGTTCGTCCATCCACACCACGTGCGCGGCGAACTGGTCGGCCACCTCCGGCCGGCCGGCGGCGGCGACGATCATGTCGCCGCGGCTGGCGTCGACCTCGTCGGCCAGCACCAGGGTGACGGCCTGTCCGGGCAGCGCCGTCTCCAGATCGCCGTCCATGGTGACGAGGCGCGCCACCCGGCTGGTCCGTCCGCCGGGCAGGATGGCGACGTCGTCGCCGACGCGCAGCGCGCCGCCGACGACCGTGCCGCTGAAGCCGCGGAAATCCTGGTTCGGCCGGTTCACCCACTGCACCGCCATGCGGAAGGAGCCGAGCTTCTCCTCCGCCGCGGCATCCACGCTCTCCAGATGGCCGAGCAGGGTGGGGCCTCCGTACCAGCCCATGCACTCCGACGGCCGGGTGACGTTGTCACCGGTCAGGGCCGAGACCGGGACGCAGGTGACGTCGGTGATGCCGATGCGCTGGGCGAAGACGCGGTAGTCGGCGGCGATCCGCTCGAAGGTCTCGCGGTCCCAGCCGACGGCGTCCATCTTGTTGACCGCCAGCACGACATGGCGCACGCCCAGCAGCGAGACGATGGTGCTGTGGCGCCGGGTCTGGGTCAGGACGCCCTTGCGCGCGTCGACCAGCAGAACCGCGGCGTCGGCGGTGGAGGCGCCGGTGACCATGTTGCGGGTGTACTGCTCGTGGCCCGGCGTGTCGGCGACGATGAACTTGCGGCGGTCGGTGGTGAAGAAGCGGTAGGCGACGTCGATGGTGATGCCCTGCTCGCGCTCCGCCGCCAGCCCGTCGACCAGCAGGGCGAGGTCGAGCTGGCCGGCCCCGGTGGTGCCGAAGCGGCCGGAATCCGCCTCCAGGCTGGCCAGCTGGTCCTCGAACAGGCATTTGCAGTCGTAGAGCAGCCGGCCGATCAGCGTCGACTTGCCGTCATCCACCGAGCCGCAGGTGATGAAGCGCAGCAGGTCCTTGCCGTTCTGGCGGGCCAGATACTCCTGCACCTCGGTTGCGATGTCGGCGGGAGCGGCACCGGTGGGAGCGGTGGCGGGATCGAGGTCCTTCAGCATCAGAAGTAGCCTTCCTGCTTCTTCGCCTCCATGGAGGCGGCGGCGTCCTGGTCGATCACGCGGCCCTGCCGTTCCGAACTGGTGGACAGCAGCATCTCGCGGATGATCTCGGGCAGGGTGGCGGCGGTGCTGCGCACGGCCCCGGTCAGCGGATAGCAGCCGAGCGTGCGGAAGCGCACCCAGGCCATCTCCGGCACCTCGCCGGGCCTCAGCGGCAGCCGGTCGTCGTCGACCATGATCAGGGTGCCGTCGCGCTCCACCACCGGGCGCGGCTTGGCGAAATAGAGCGGCACCACCGGGATGCGCTCCTGGTGGATGTATTGCCAGATGTCCAACTCGGTCCAGTTCGACAGCGGGAAGACGCGGATGCTCTCGCCCTTGTGGATGCGCCCGTTGTAGAGGCTCCACAGCTCCGGCCGCTGGTTCTTCGGCTCCCAGCGGTGGGTGGCCGTGCGGAAGGAGAAGATGCGCTCCTTGGCGCGGCTCTTCTCCTCGTCGCGGCGCGCCCCGCCGAAGGCGGCGTCGAAGCCGTGGGCGTCGAGCGCCTGTTTCAGCCCTTGCGTCTTCATCACGTCGGTGTGGACGGCCGAGCCGTGGGTGAAGGGGCCGATGCCCTGGCGCACGCCGTCCCGGTTGATATGGACCATCAGGTCGACGCCCAACTCCCGCGCCATGCGGTCGCGGAATTCGATCATCTCCCGGAATTTCCAGGTCGTGTCAACATGGAGAAGCGGGAAGGGTGGCTTCGACGGATGGAAGGCCTTCATCGCCAGATGCAGCAGCACCGAGCTGTCCTTGCCCACCGAATAGAGCATGACCGGCTTGTGGAACTGGGCCGCCACCTCGCGCATGATGTGGATGCTCTCCGCCTCCAGCCTTTGCAGGTGGGTGAGGCGGGCGGGCGTGGTCAGGATCGCGGGCAAGCCGTTTCCGGGATCGGTGGCGGGGCTGGGCTCGGGAAGCTCCCTCGCCGCGGGGCGGATGTCGAGCAGCGGATCAAGAAGCATAGCCGGCCTTCTTCTGCATGTCTCCGGCCACGGCATCGAACACGGTCCGACGCTTGCGCGACCACTCGATCGGGCGCTTCGAGGGATCGAAGCCCTTGGGTTTCTCGATGGGCGTCCAGCTGACCTCGCCATTGCTGCGCGAGGCGCGGGACGATCCCAGGATGGGCAGGTCGCCGATCCGCTCGAACGGATAGCGCTCCTCGTCCAGGTCCAGAAAACGCATGAGGTCGCGGGCGGTGCCGTCGGGGGCGGCCACCGCGTCTTCGAAGCGGACGAGCCGGCAGGTGCCGGCGCTCATCCGGCTCTGCGCCTCCAGCGCCGCCTCGGTGCCGAAGCTCCATTCGCGGCAGACGTCGGCGAAGGTCCGGCCGAGGAAGCGCAGCGGCCAGGTGTCGATGGTGGACTGCACGGCTCGGCGGCCGTCGCGCAGCACGATCAGGCAGCGCTCCGTCGGGAACAGGGAAGGGAAATAGCGCATCATCCGGGTGTGGGGCGACTTGATCACCACCGTCTTGCCCGCCGGGAACTCGGCTTCGATCCGGCGCAGGAAGCCGCTGACCATATAGCAGAAGGTTTCCAGATCGCCGAACGACTCCCGGTTGCGCTGATAAAGCCGCAGGAACCGCCCTTCATAGTGGCGCGCGTCCTCCACCGTGTTGAGGACGGGAAGCTCCCGGATGCCGTAGGGGTTGACCACCACGTCGGGATGCAGTTCCAGCAGGCTCTGGAGATAGTTGGTGCCGCTGCGCGGCATCACCCCGTGCAGGAAGACGATGCGGGGGACGGAAGGGACGGTGGGCGCCTCCGACAGGATCCCGCGAACCGATTGGGCGACCGACCGCAGATGACGGGCGTTGTCTTCGGTGAACCAGGGATCAAAGAAAGCCGATCTTTCCGTGCTTGGAAGTCGAAGAAGACGCTTCCCGACAAAGCCGATCTCTTTCTGGAGACGATAAACCACGCTGTCACCGAAGTGGTGCCTTAACGATGCAGCGTAATGATCGGCTGTTAAGGTCTTATCAGTCCAGAACACAACAGCCTCCTTTTGCGTCACCGCATCACCAAACCTGCCGTTTTCTTCCAGGCGTCGGCAAACGGTGCGTCTTGCCTGCAAATCAGACAATCGCCGGCTCTCAAGGCTAGTTATGGTCCTGTCAGATGGGCATTTTTAGGCCTAATCCGGATATAACCCCATGGTCTTACAAAGATATAGACAAAATATTCAATGGCGCATCGCAAACCTATAATCATACCCATGACAAACCGTACTCCTATCTTTTAACTAGGGAAATCAATTTCGATTGCCATTTGGGATGCACTGGTACGAACAGGAAGGTAAATTCCTGCGTTACCTGTAGAATTAACTCAGACACTCTAAAAATCTCGGATGTTTACTAAGTCATTATCTTTTGCGATAGCAGAAATGTCCGGATATTCTTGCCCCCCTCCGATATTTCGGATAGGGGATGGGGCTAAGGGGTCGTTCCTGCCGCTTGGTGTGGCCGCGCGAGAAGGGAACTAGTCATGGAAGTCACCATGTATTGGTATATTAATATCCAACACACAGCGGTATGCTTCTTTATATTTTGATTTAGCTCAAATGCTATCCAACATGCGTTGGAGTGGTTGACTCTCCATACAAAGTGGATGTTTGACTCGGATCTCAAATGGTCCGCACCGAATACCGATAGCGGACAGCAGCAGCGAGCTTCCGGTCAATGCCTCACTGCGAAGCATTCATGCCCCGCAGCGTGCCACCATCCTTTGTAGAACGTAACGGTCCGTTCGGCGCGGGGCATTAGGGACGGTCGACCAAAGCAAACTTCGCCAGGTCCAACTCGCCCTCTGCGCCCCAACCGGCAGTGCCAGCCTTTACCTCCGGCCGGAACGCCTCGTACAGCCGGAACGCCTGCCGGGCGAGGTCCGCCGCTGGGAGAGAGTTGGCCAGCACCGTCATGGCTTGGCGCACATCCTCAAGATCATCTCCGAACTTGCTGCCCAGGTACCGCTCTACGCTCGCCGGCGTGATTGGCTTACCTTGGCGCACCGCGCGCAGACCGTCTTCGGTGTGCACGGCGGGGATCGATCGCCCCATGCGGTCGATGTGGATCTCCTCGCCCTGCTGGAGGGCCTTGCGCTTGTCACTCACCGTCTCTGGTGTCGGCTCATAGATCCCCAGCCGGACGCCTTTGGCATGCGCTGTGAGGCCCGACAGAGCCTTTCCCATGGTGAGAGCCTCATCGCGGTCTAGGCCCAACCGCTCCGCAACCACGGCGGTCCACAGCGTCAGCACCGGAGCCCTGTTGATCATGATCTTGCGGTGCGAGGATGGCATGGTCTCACCTTGGCGTTATTTCCCTCTCCTGAACGGGGCTTCAGCCTGGCGGTTCCTATGGGGACGCTGTCCAGAACGGGCTGAGGCGGCCAGCCGCATGGTGGACCCGGCAGGATTTGAACCTGCAACCAGACCGTTATGAGCGGCCAGCTCTAACCGTTGAGCTACGGGTCCATTGAGCGATGGTGCGCCTGGAGGGACTTGAACCCCCACGACTTGCGTCACTGGAACCTAAATCCAGCGTGTCTACCAATTCCACCACAGGCGCCTTGGTCGGAGCGGCCGGATTCGAACCGGCGACCCTCTGCTCCCAAAGTAGATGCGCTACCAGACTGCGCTACGCTCCGTCAAATGGGCCGGGTGAGGGAATCGAACCAAGGGGCTCTATCCCTAACACTACTTTGGCAGTTCTACTCTCGCCTGTGCCGGACGAGCCAGCACCGACAGCACGGACATCGGATTGGCGTCTCGGTGCGGATATGCGCGAGGATCGCCCGCCGGACGGCGGGCAGCGTTGGTTGAGGCGGCGGTCCGCTGTCGCCGCTCGCCCTTTTTTTTCCCGCTCCGGCGCGTGGGCGAGCCGGAGGTGCTGGAGAAAGGCCAAGGCGATCATGACGAGAACGGCGTGATGGTGCAGACCATGCCAGCCACGCCCCTCGAAGTGATCGAGCCCCAGTTCTTCCTTCATCTGCTGGTGCCCTTGTTCACATACCCAGCGCGCCTTAATCCGGGCCGCTAAGGTCCGCAACGGCGTGTCAGAGGGCAAGTTGCTCAGGTAGTATCTGCGCTCGCCGTTGCTCCGGAGTTCACCGACCAGCCAGACCTCCTCGCCCGGCAAGGGCGCCCGATTGCGCTGGGGCGGCCCATCGGCGACACGGACGCGCATCGCAGCAAATTCTGCGGTGAGCGGACCTTTGGTGCCGGTGCGCCATGTGAGGCGCTGCCAGGACGCGGCCTCCAGCATGGTGGCGGCGGCGACTGGCTCTTCACTGGCAACGGCTCGTTTGCGCGGCCGTCCGGTCTTGGCCACCGGCCAAGTCAATTCTACGGCGGTGCTATAGACCGACCGTGTGCACCGGACACCGACCGCCCAGGTCAAATGGCGTTCACTCAGCCCCTTGCGGAAGGCGGCGCTGTGGCCGTATCCGGCATCGGCGACGACGGTATCGAAGCGCACGCCCAAGGTTCGCAAGCGATCCAGTTCGTCCAAGGCGATTTCTGGTTTGCTGCGCTCCCGCACGCACCCCTGTGGCACTCCGGCGTGACGACAGCGTTCCGCGTCCTTGATCCAATCTTGCGGCAGGAACAGACGCAAGGCGAGCGGCACGGGGACGTCGTCGCGGGCCAGGGTGAGCGAGACGAGCACTTGGCAATTGGCTTGCTTGCCGAGCACGCCCGCATATTGCGGGGCGACACCGACCGAGCAATCTCCCTTCTTGGGCAGGGCAACATCGTCGATGACCAGGATGGCACCCTTGCCCCCGACCAGGGCGTCGGCCTTGGCGGTGAGGATGGTCTCCAGCGGGGTGCTGTCCCACGAGCGGCTGGCGATGAAATTGTGGAGTTGGTCGTAGTCGTCCGGTGTCAGCTCCGCCGCGATCGGCTGAACGCTCTTACGATCCGTCCGCCCGAGCAGCCCCCGAACGTACACTGGCGCCCACCGCCGTCGCGCCTTGTGTCCCAGAGCGTTAAGGAAAGGCTCCAGCCACTCCGACAGCTCGTCTTCCCACCCCTGCACGTCCAGCATGAGCGCCTCCGGCCAAGGTCGCATCCTTGGTCCGGTAACAGACGCAGACTCCCTTCATCACCTCAAGACTGCCAAAGTAGTGCTA
>DASPIO010000123.1:0-4435 GCA_035629155.1 Azospirillum sp.
AGCGGCCGAGGCCGCGGCTGCCGCCGGTGACGATGGCGCGCTTGCCGGTGAAGTCCGTCCGGTCGCGAAAGCTCATGGGTGATGGTCTCCGTTTGTTGGCCGCCGGCCCGTCCGCAGGCCGTTTCGCTGCATCACAGCAAGACGCGTGCCGTTTTGTGGAGCCGGCGGATTGTCTGGACACCCGACCGCTCAAAACCGGGAAACCTGTCCGAAAATCCGACACGGCGTTCAGGATCCTGGACATAAGGCGTATGCATTGTGAGCGGGTCCAGTGAATTTTGTGCGACGCGGCAAATGGCGGCGGGGCGAAGGCCGGCGGGCCAAGTGGTGATACCGCTTGACGCTCCGCGCGTTCGTGCCGACACTCTGCCGAACGCCGCGACCACGACGGCACAGGACCAGAGCGGGGCACACCAAGCGCCCGCCGGGGAGGACGATGACGCACGAGACCGCCTGCGCCCGGATTCCGGCCGCGTTCGGCACGACGGGGGCGTGAATGCCGCGCCTCGCCGCCAATCTCACCATGATGTTCAACGAGGTCCCGTTCCTCGACCGCTTCGCCGCGGCGGCACGGGCCGGCTTCACGGCCGTGGAGTTCCTGTTTCCCTACGACCACCCGCCGGAAGCCGTCGCCGAAGCCGCGACGGCGGCCGGCGTGACGGTGGTGCTGTTCAACATGTCGCCGGGCGACTGGGCGGCGGGCGAACGCGGCCTCGCCTGCCTGCCCGACCGCGAAACGGATTTCGTGGAGTCGGTGGAGCGCGCGCTGATCTACGCCCAGGCGCTGGACTGCCCGACGCTGCACATGATGGCCGGCCTTCCGCCGGCCGGCCTTTCGCGCGGCGCGGCGCTGGACCTGTACGCCGAACGTCTGGCCCACGCCGCCCACCGCGCCGCCGACCACGGCCGCACGGTGGTGATCGAGCCGCTGAACGACCGCGACATGCCCGGCTACCCGCTGCGCACCACCAGCGAGGCGGCCGAGGTGATCGCGCGCGTCGGCAAGCCGAACCTCGGCCTGCAGTTCGACCTCTACCACGCACAGATCATGGAGGGCGACCTCACCATGCGGCTGCGCCGGCTGAAGGACATGATCCGCCACGTGCAGATCGCCGGCGTGCCCGACCGGCACGAGCCGGACAGCGGCGAGTGCGACCCGCATTACCTGCTGAAGGTGCTGGACGACATCGGCTACGCCGGCTGGGTCGGCTGCGAATACCGGCCGAAGGCCGGCACGCTGGCCGGGCTGGGCTGGGCGCAACGGTACCTGGAGGGGGCCTGATGGCCGGGGTGCTTCTGGGCTGCGTCGCCGACGATGTGACGGGCGCCTCCGACCTCGCCAACACGCTGGCGAAGGCGGGGCTGCACACCGTGCAGGCCATCGGCATCGACGGGCTGGCGCAGGTGTCCGACGACGCCGAGGCGATCGTCGTGGCGCTGAAGAGCCGCTCCATCGAACCCGCCGAGGCCGTGCGGCAGTCGGTGGAGGCGTGGCGGCGGCTGAAGGCGCTCGGCGCCCGGCAGTGCTATTTCAAGTACTGTTCGACCTTCGATTCGACCGAACGCGGCAATATCGGCCCGGTGACGGACGCGCTGCTGGCGGAAACCGGCAGCGCCTTCACCGTCGCCTGTCCGACCTTCCCGGAGAACGGGCGCACCGTCTACCAGGGGCACCTGTTCGTGTGGAGCCAGCCGCTGCACGAATCCCCGCTCAAGGACCACCCGCTCAACCCCATGCGCGACGCCAACCTCGTGCGCGTCCTGCAGGCGCAGAGCCGGGCCAAGGTCGGGCTGGTGGACTGGCAGACCGTGACGCAGGGCCCCGACGCCGTGCGCGCCGCCTTCGGCGTTCTGCAACGCGCGGGCGTGGGCGCCGCGGTGGTGGACGCGCTGACCTTGGGTGATTTGGCCGCCATCGGCGCGGCGTGCGCGGATCTGCCGCTGGTCACCGGCGCGTCCGGCCTTGCCGCCGGTCTGGCGGCGAACGTCATCCGCGCCGGTCTGGCGGACGGGCGCAACGCCACCACGCTGCCGGCCGTCGCCGGCCCGGCGGTGCTGCTGGCCGGCAGTTGCTCCCCCGCCACGCTGGCGCAGGTGGAGGCAGCCGGACGCCGTTACCCGGTGCTGCGGCTGGACGTGGACGCGCTGCTCGCCGGGACGGACGTGGTGCCGGATCTGGTCGCGGCGGCGCGCGGACACCTGGGCACGACGCCGGTGCTGGTCGCCTCCTCCGCCCCGCCGGACGCCGTGCGCACCGTGCAGGACCGCTTCGGCCGGGAGGACGCCGGCCGCACCGTCGAGCAGGCCTTCGCCCGCTTGGCCGCCGCCCTGGCCCAGGCCGGCGCGCGCCGCTTCGTGGTGGCCGGCGGCGAGACATCGGGCGCGGTGGTCGAGGCGCTGGGGGTGAAGGCGCTGCGCATCGGCGCGGAGATCGCGCCGGGCGTGCCGGCCACCGTCAGCCTGGGCGCTGTACCGCTGGCGCTGGCCCTGAAGTCCGGCAACTTCGGAGGCGAAGACTTCTTCCACGACGCCCTTGAATCCATGCCTGGGGAGGCAATGCCGTGAAAACCCTCATCACCGGTGGCAACGGGTTCCTCGGGCGCAAGCTGGCGCAGCGGCTGCTGGCCGAGGGCGCCCACGACGTGGTGCTGCTCGACGTGCAGCCGGGCGGGCCGATGCCGGCCGGCGCCTCCGCCATCCTCGGCGACCTGACCGACGCCGCCGTGCAGGAGCAGGTGCGCAACCTCGCCCCCGACAGCGTCTTCCACCTGGCCGCCGTGGTGAGTTCGGCGGCCGAGGCGGACTTCGACCTCGGCATGCGCGTGAACGTGGACGGCACGCGGGCATTGCTGGACGTCTGCCGCGTGCTGCGCAAGCCGCCCACCTTCGTGTTCGCCAGCTCCGTCGCCGTGTTCGGCCACGCCCCGCCGGTGGTGGAGGACGACACGCCGGCCCGGCCGCAGTCCTCGTACGGCGCCCAGAAGGCCATCGGCGAGCTGCTGGTCAACGACTATGCCCGCAAGGGCTTCGTGCGCGGCTGCGCCCTGCGCCTGCCCACCGTCGTGGTGCGGCCGGGCAAGCCCAACATGGCGGCGTCCTCCTTCGCCAGCTCCATCATCCGCGAGCCGCTGAACGGTGAGCGTGCGGTGTGCCCGGTGCCGGTGGAACTGCCCCTCTGGCTGTCCTCGCCGCGCACAGTGGTGGACAATCTGCTGCACGCGCACGGCCTGCCGCCCGAGGCGTGGGAGGATGACCGCACGCTGAACCTGCCGGGCATCACGGCGACGGTGGCGGCGATGATCGCCGCCCTGGAAAAGGCCGGCGGCGACGCGTCGCTGATCGACCACACACCGGACGCGCGCATCGCCGCCATCGTCGGAAGCTGGCCGGGCAGCATGCGGACAACGCGCGCCGACCACCTGGGCTTCCGCCGTGACGCCGACATCGACGCCGTCGTCCACGCCTACATCGAAGAAGACAAACCGCGCTAAGGAATGAGGGAGGAATAGATGTTCTTGAAGAAGCTGGTCCTGGGAAGCGCCTTCGCGCTCGGCCTCGCCACCGCGGCCGCCGGCGCGCAGGCCGAGGAGCTGAAGCTCGGCTACTCGCTGGCCCCCACCTCGCACTACGGTGTCGGCGCCACGGCGATGGGCGAGGAGCTGGCGCGCCTGTCCAACGGCAAGTGGACCATCAAGCAGTTCCCCGCCAACGCGCTGGGCGGCGAGCGCGAGATGGTGGAAGGGGCGCAGATCGGCACGGTGGACATCGTCGTCACCTCCTCCGGCCCGGTCGGCAACTTCGTGCCCGACACGCTGATCACCGATATCCCGTTCCTGTTCAAGGACTACAAGCACGCGCACGCGGTGCTGGACGGGCCGATCGGCCAGCGCATCCTCGACCAGTTTCCCAAGCACGGGCTGATCGCGCTGGCCTGGGGCGAGAACGGCTTCCGCAACCTGACCAACTCCAAGCACCCGGTGAAGACGCCGGATGACGCCAAGGGCCTGAAGATCCGCACCATGGAAAACCAGGTGCACATGACGGCCTTCAAGACCATCGGCGTGCTGCCCACCCCCATGGCCTTCCCCGAGCTGTTCACCGCCATGCAGCAGGGCACCGTGGACGGGCAGGAGAATCCCATCGGCGTGATCCTGTCGGCCAAGTTCAGCCAGGTTCAAAAGCACCTGTCGCTGACGCAGCACGTCTACTCGCCCGCCCTCATCATCCTGTCGCCGGCCGTCTGGAACAAGCTGTCGGACCAGGAGAAGGGCTGGTTCAAGCAGGCGGCCATGGCCGGCGCCAAGGCCATGCGCCAGAAGGCCGAGGACGACGCCGCCAACGGTGTCGAGGAGCTGAGGAAGCAGGGCATGCAGGTGGTGACCGACGTCGACCAGAAGGCCTTCCAGGAGGCGCTGAAGCCCGCCTACGCCGAATA
>DASPIO010000124.1:0-3003 GCA_035629155.1 Azospirillum sp.
GGCCGCATTCGGCGCTCGGCGGCAGAACCCCGGCCGAGGTCCACCAGGGCATCCCGGCCGGGATCGGATTGGCGGCATGACACGGACCTGAGCCAAGCTTATCCCAGCCGCAAAACTGTCCGGGGAACGGGGACCAGCTCATGAAGCTCGACGATGCCAGGTGCCGTCAGGCGCGGGCGAACTTCTACGATTTCTACATCGCAGGTGATTTGAGTTTCCGGTTGCTGGAAAAACTCTCCCCCTTCGTCGCCTTCGAGGTCATGCGCCAAGGGCTGAAACGCCCGGAGTGATGCCCCCTCAGCACCGGCTGTACACCCCCGCCCAGAATTCGCGGTCGCGCAGGGGGTCGCGGACGCCGCTTTCCTTGAGGAAGAGGCCGCCCAGGCGGTAGGCCTCGCGCTCGCCCTGCGCCGGGCAGCGGTAGCGGCGGTTCATGCCGTTCATGGTCTGCACGTGGTGCACCAGCTCGTGCAGCAGGCGCTCCTGGAACAGCACGTCGTGCGGCGGCAGGTCGTCGCGCAGGAAGATGATGCCGTTGGGCGCGTGGGTGGGGTCGTAGAGCGCCAGCACGCGGTCGTCCACCACCGGGCGGGTGTAGGTGGAGGGCGCGTCCTCGTAGTACTCGCGCGTCAACTCGCGCGCGGACAGCACCCGCACCTCGGGCAGGGGGATACCCGCGACACGGTAGTCCGTGTGGGCGCCGATCCACAGCAGCAAGGCGGCCACCAGCTCGCCCATCGCGCACCTCCCTCAGGCCACACGCCGTTGGAAGGTAAATGGGTGTTGGACGGCCGGTGTTCCCTTACTCGGGCAGGTAATCCCGGATCAGCAGTTCGGCGATCTGCACGGCGTTGAGCGCCGCACCCTTGCGCAGGTTGTCCGCCACGCACCAGAAGGACAGGCCGTTCTCCACGGTGGCGTCCTCGCGGATGCGGCTGACGTAGACGGGGTCGTCGCCCGCCACCTCGGCCGGGGTGATGTAGCCGCCGGGCTCGCGCTTGTCCATCACCACCACGCCCGGCGCGCGGGCCAGCGCCTTGCGCGCGTCCTCGGCCGAGATCGGGTCGGCGCACTCGATGGTGACGGACTCCGAATGGCCGATGAACACCGGCACGCGCACGCAGGTGGCGTGCACGCGGATCTTGGGGTCGAGGATCTTCTTGGTCTCGACCACCATCTTCCACTCTTCCCGGGTGGAGCCGTCGTCCATGAAGACGTCGATCTGTGGGATGACGTTGAAGGCGATCTGCTTGGGGAACTCGCGCGGCTCGACGGGATCGTGCACGTAGATGGCGCGGGTCTGGTTGAACAGCTCGTCCATCGCCTCCTTTCCGGCACCCGACACCGACTGGTAGGTCGAGACGACGACGCGCGTGATGGTCGCCAGATCGTGCAACGGCTTCAGCGCCATCACCAACTGGATGGTCGAGCAGTTGGGGTTGGCGATGATGCCCTTCTTGCGATAGCCGATGAGGGCCTGCGGGTTCACCTCCGGCACCACCAGGGGCACGTCGGGGTCCATGCGCCAGTGGGAGGTGTTGTCGATCACCACCGCCCCGGCGTCCGCCGCCTTCGGCGCGTACACCGCCGACACCTTGGCGCCGGGCGAGGACAGCACGATGTCCGTGCCGTCAAAGTCGAACTTGGCGAGATCCTGCACCTTCAGGACCTTGTCGTCGCCGTACGACACCTCGCGCCCCGCCGACTTGTCGGAGGCCAGCGCGATCACCTCGTCGGCCGGGAAGTCCCGCGCCGCCAGGGTGGCCAGCATCTCGCGTCCGACGTTGCCGGTGGCGCCGATGACCGCAACTCTGTAGCCCATCGCGGAATTCCCTCTGCTTGACTCGGAAAAAGGCGGTACGGACTAGTCCGATTCCCGTGGAAATGCAATGATTGCCGCCGTACGTAGATGGGGTGTCCATCGGGGACGGACCATGCCGGACATGCCGCGCACCTACGCCGAATTCTGGCCCTATTACCTGGCCCAGCACAGCCGGCCGGGCACGCGGCGGCTGCACGTCTTCGGCACCGCGCTGGCGCTTGTCCTGCTGGTGCTGGCCGCCGCGGTGTCGGCGTGGTTGTTGCCGGCGGCCGTGGTGGCGGGCTACCTGTTCGCCTGGATCGGGCACTTCGCGGTGGAGCGCAACCGCCCGGCCACCTTCACCTATCCGCTGTGGTCGCTGGTCAGCGACTTCCGCATGTTCTTCCTGTGGTGCGCCGGCCGGCTGGAGTCCGAACTGAAGCGCGCCGGAGTGACGTGAGCCGCATGCCGACCCCGCTCGAAGACATCATCGCCAAGGCCATCAAGGACGCCGACAAGTCCTTCTTCAACGAGGACTACACCAAGCAGGCCCGCTCGGTGATGAGCGCCCTGAAGAAGGCCGGCTACGAGGTGGCGCCGGTCAAGCCGCCGGAAGGGCTGGTGGAATGGGCCAAGGACAACATCCCCTTCGGCCGCCTGCGTCCGGGTGAACTGATCACCCAGATGTACTCGATGATGGTCGAGAACGTGCGGCGGTTCGACAAGTAGGGCCTCCGCCACGTCGATGCGCCCGTCGCCGCGACTCGCGCGCCGCCAAGAACGGCGACAATCGCGGCCGAGTAACCGCGCCGGCCGGCATGATTGGTAATGCCAACGATGTGCGGGCCGGCAAATCGCCGCCGTGTCGGGCAACAGCACGCACCGATTGCAGAATTCCGCCAGCCTGCCCGAACGGGGGATCTTGTCAATCCCACTTTCGTGCGGGCGCGTTGACTCGGCCTGTCTATGGGCGTAAACGAGGGCGCCAAAATTTCTTCGCATCTGCGAGCTTGTCTCCCCGCCGCTGCGGCAGCTCCCTCCCCGCCGCGCCCGGCAGCCGAAAAGAGGACGCAAACCATGGCAAACGGCAGCAGTCGGCCGCTCTCCCCACACCTTCAAGTCTACCGGTTCCAATGGACCATGGCCGGGTCGATCACGCACCGCATCACCGGCGTGGGGCTCACCATCGGCACGCTGCTGCT
>DASPIO010000125.1:0-7416 GCA_035629155.1 Azospirillum sp.
GGAGACCTTCGCCAAGAAGGTCTACAACGCCAGCGTCGGCGGCAAGCTGTGGAGCGCCATCCAGATCACCACGGCGGCCGGCGTGTGCGCCATGGTCGACCTGCTGCGCGCCGGCAAGCTGCCCCAGCGCGGCTTCGTCCGCCAGGAGGACGCCGACCTGAAGGACGTCCTCGCCAACCGCTTCGGCCGGCATTACGCGTGAGCCGGCGGGGTTTGACCACCGTCAAGAGGCTGAACGGGATCATCGGGTATCGGATTGGTCATACCAACCACTGATCCCGGGGTTCCCATCATGTCGAAGGTCCTGGACGGCAAGGTCGCCGTCGTCACCGGCGCCAGCAGCGGCATCGGCAAGTCGATCGTCGAACGCTATCTGGCCGAGGGGGCCAAGGTCGCCGTGTTCGCCCGCGGCGCCGGCCCGTTGCAGGATCTGGCCGCGCAGGCGCCGGACCGCGTGCTCGCCGTGCCGGGCGACGTCACGGTGCGGGCCGACCTGGAACGGCTGGTGCGGGCCACGGCGGAGCGTTTCGGCAGCGTCGACATCGTCGTCCCCAACGCCGGCATCGCCAAGGTCGTGCCCTTCGCCGACAGCGACGAACGGGCGATCCACGAGCAGTTCTCGGTCAACGTCGTCGGCGCCCTGCAGACCGCGCGGCTGTTCCTGCCGCACATCCGCCAGGGCGGGTCGATCCTGTTCATCACCACGTTCCTGGTGCAGGTCGGCTTCCCCGGCCTGGCGATCTACAGCGCCAGCAAGGCGGCGCTGACCTCGGCCACCAAGACGCTGGCGGCGGAGCTGGCGCCGCAGGGCATCCGCGTCAACGCCGTGGCCCCCGGCCCCATCGCCACGCCGATCTGGGGCAAGGTGGGCCTGCCGGAGGAGGTGCTGGGACAGGTCGCCGCCAACGTCACCAGCCGTCTGTTCCCCGGCCGCTTCGGCGCACCCGAAAGCATCGCCGAGGCGGCGCTGTTCCTCGCCTCCGACGCGGCGGCGAACATCTACGGCCAGGAACTGGTGGTCGACGGCGGCTACACCGTGGGCTGATCGGGAACGTTTCCGACGTTGGGTTTTCGCTGGCGCTCAACCCAACGTCAGGACGGCTCGGTCTCGGGCGCCGGGGTCTCGGGCGCCGGGATGACCGGACGCGGGCGGGGCGCGCGCATCTTCTTCAGGAGAAGCGCGAAAGGCTTGAGCAGGTGGTCGTAGACCGCCTGATCGCCCTCCAGGCGCGACAGCACGAAGGCCGCCGCCTCCAGCGTCGAGACGCTCTCGCGCCGCGGCTCGCGCCGGGCCTCGCCATACATGGACCGGAAGCGTGGGTGCAGGATGATGCGCCGGCATTTCAGGAGCCACGGGTTGCGCCACCACAGCGTCTTGGCCTGCGCCCAGGTGCCGTCGAGCAGGATGATGCCCTCCAGCCCCTCCAGGATCTCCGGCCCGCCGGCCACCGGCTTGCCGGCCTTGTCGACGACGGCGACCTCCTCGCGCGGGGCCGCCTCGCCCTGCTTGGCGGTGCCGAGGTAGAGCACGGCCCAGCGTTTGTAGTCCACCTCGCGCCCCAGGATGCGCTTCAGGTTCGGCCAGCTCAGGCCGACGCGCACCAGCGAGTTCCTGAGCTGCAGGTGCGTGAGCTGCGCCGTGCCCAGCGTCTCGCGCTTTTCCTGCGGGTGTTCGAGGATGAGCACGAAGACGCGGTTGTCGATCGGCTCGACCGCCTCGCACACGCAGAGGTGCTGCGGTTTCAGGCAGGTGGCGCAGGATTGGGCAGGCGTGAACATGCGGGGTCTCGACAAAAAGGGGGCGGGCCGAAGGGTGGCGGGAATATGGGCCGCCTCGACGCGAATTGGAACGGGAATGCGCGCCGCCCGCCCCATACGCGCGCCGGCTTGATCCGTGTCAAAGTTGGGTCCGGGAATTGCATGGTATTCGACAGGCACACAGGACGGGGTGGGTCCGCGGCGGCCAAAAGACCGGCGCATGGCTCTCCCGGATCTCAGAAGGAGGCCTGCCATGCTGTCCGTCTACTTGGCCGCCCGTGAACTGGAGCGGCGCCGCGCGCAGGACGCGGCAGAATTTGCCCGGCAACTTCCGCTCCATGTGGAAGAAATTACCCACTGGCGCAATCCGGTCATGACCGATCCGGACGGCGAAGAGGCCCCGCGCACCGAACCGGACTGGGCGTCGAACTACTGAGGTGTCGCCACCCGTGCCCGGCGTTCTCCGCTTGGATTTGCTTCGTTGCTCTGATAATGCGTAATCGAAGTGAATTTGTCTCTTCTTGAGGCAACGAGCGGAAGCACGGCGGGAGGCGGGAAACCAGCCATGCCGCGGATCGTCTGGCGCGACCGTATGGCCATCGGCGTTGTGGAGATCGACGACGACCATCGCCGGCTCGTCGACTACGTCAACGCGCTTGAGGAGGCGGTGAACGCCGTGCGCTTCGATCAGCGGGCGGTGGCGGCCTGCCTCCAGGGGCTGGTCGAGTACGCCGGCCGGCACTTCGCCATGGAAGAGCGGCTGATGCGGGCCATCGGCTTCCCGCATCTCACCGAGCACCAGCGGCGCCACCGCGAAGGACACCAGGAACTGCTGCGCCTGCAACGCGCCTTCGAGGCGCTTCCCGTCCAGGACACCGGTGCCCAGGTCTATCGCTTCGCCGCCAACTGGCTGGTCAAGCACGTGATCATGACCGACAAGGAAATCGCCGCCCACCTGCCCAGGCGCGCCGCGCAGTGACGGCCGTCGGGCCGCCCTTCACGCCACCTCGGCCCAGCGGTCCGGCAGCGTTACCGGCATCGGCTCGGGCGTGGGGCGCGTCGTGCGGGCCGGAAACGGGCCGGGCACGACCAAGCCGCCGTCGCGCCATTCCAGCAGCCAGGAGCCGGGCCGCCCGCCGCGGCAGCGCAGCAGCTCGGCCCGCCAGCGCGCCGGCCCGACGCCGGGCTCATCCGGCACGCTGGGAGCGGCGGCGATCTGCCAGCGGGTGACGGCGGCGCTGGCCTCGGCCAACACGCGGCCCGCCCCCCGGCCAGTGCGCAGCAGCAGCCCGGTCACGCCGCCCGCCTCGGCCGCGAGCTGCAGGCGCCGACTGGCCGTCAGGTCCACCGCGCCCACTTCCCCCAGCACCGCCGACAGGCGGCGGCAGCGCAGCGCCTCCTCCATCGCCCACAGCGCGTCGGTATCGCGCGCCGCCCGCACGGCGATCAGCCGGTCCGGCAGCAGCCCGTAGGCGGCGAGCCCCGGCGCGTGCAGGTCACGCCCGCGCACGATCCACACGGCTGGTCCCATGGCGGGGCCGCCCGCCTTCTCCCCGGCCGCCAGACGGGCGAGCAGCGCCGCGGCGAAGGCGGTGGCCGCTCCCCTCGCCATTTCGGGTCCGGCCAGCTCGTGCAGGCAACCGAGCGGCAGACCGCCGTCCGGCAGCGCCCCGTCCAGCTCCGGCACGCCCAGCGGCAGCACGCGCGCGCCGTTCCCGCCCACCCCCTCGATGCGCCGGATGCGATCGCGCAGGCCGGCGAGCAGCATGGCCTTGGAGGGCATGATGTCGGGCATGGTGTCTGACATTGGGGGAATCCTCCGGTCGGAAGGGCGGGAATATGTTCCTGTTATGTTCTAACACGGAACGGTGAGTTAGAGGGAATTATCCTGGAATGACGGGAATTAAGTTGGAACGGTGAAGCGGGATATCTCGCGATCTGACAGGATTTTGTGGGATAGGCGGCGGCCTCGAACGGCGGTTGAACCGGAGGCGATGCTAGCCGGAGGTGTCATTGACCGTGCCCCGCGCCGTTCTGAGCGCCTGCATTGCGCGGTGTATGGTTGCACGCGACGGCGTGCGTTCCTCACCGAACAGCGCAAGGCAGCGTGCCCGGAGTTCGTCCAGCGTCGGGACGCTCCCACGGGCGCGGGCGCGAACTTCGCTCTCCAGGAGGGCGCGTAGATCGGCGTCACCGCCGATGCGCGTCCGGCGCGCGGGCTTCAGTCGCGAAACCTGGACGAACCGCTTGAGGTAGCGCATCAATACCCCGATGCTGGGCGCGCGCCGTTCACCGAACGCCTCAATGCAGGCCGCCCGCAGCGCGTCCAACGGCATAGTTCCGGCGCGGTCGCGGACCCACGCGGCCACCTCGGCATCCTTGTCCAACTTGGTCGGGTAGGGCTTGCCGCCTTCGGCCTTGAAGAAGCGTGCCAACTCGCTTTGCCGAAGGGCGCGCTCCGGGCCGAATTCCGCAGCAACCATGCGCTCCAATTCGGCGTAGGGCACCGCGGCGTCACGGCCGTGCTTCAAGAGGAAATCCCGGATATCCTCGCCGATCATCACCGTCATCCGCCCGTCAACTCCATCCTGGCACCGGCAACGGTGAGATGCAGACCACGTACAGCGGCTGGGAGGGCTCCGCTCCGGCAGGCAACCGGCACCTCCACGCGCCCGAAGGCTACGGCTCGGAGTTTCACCGTGTTTCAGCCGCCACGTCGATAATAGGTCCGGCTATTGGGTGCCACAAGCCCCGTGGTGTAGGCGGTGGCGAGATGATGCGGCGGCTGGGAGGGCTCCCGCCCGGTCTGGTTACCGGCCACCTCCACGCGCCCGTAGGCTACGGCTGGGAGCTTCACCGTGTTTCAGCCGCCCCCCCAAGATAGACTCAACCAGCGGTCCCCGCAATCGCGCTGGAAGCCCGAAGAAGGGCTTCCAGTATGCGAAGGATCGCAGAGTGCCCAAACTTTTCTGAACGCCATCCTTAAGCCTTCAACGAGGCTTCCTGAAGCGTTCCCGCCGGGATGGCACCATCGTCCCCGGCCCCCAGGCGCATCTTGAGCTGTTGAGAGTAGCGGTGCAGGGCCGAACGGGATGGCGTCCGCGCCGCGCCGAACTCTGCCGTACAGGCGTCAAGCACTTGGTTAAGGGTCAGGCGAAAGAGCCGGTCATCGACGAAGCGCCGCACCTCGTCGTCGGTGGCGAGGCGCGAGTGGGTGCGGCGCACAGCGGCCTCCGTCCGGCTCCAGAACACGGCGACCTGCTGAGCCGACCATGCCCGTTCCGCGCCGAAACGCCCCCGGATAGCGCGCTCCAGATCGGAATAGGTCATGGTGCGGGGCGCTTTCAAGATGAACGCCTCAACTTCTGGGTCACTCGTGTTCATGCCGCCACCTTGCCCTTCTTCTTGACCATGACGTTCAAAGCGCCCATCGCCTTGCGGGCCGTCTCAGCCGTCAAGAAGCGCACGGACGCCACCTTGAAACGGCTCTCCAGCCACTTGCCCAAGGTGGCGTCCGTGCCCTTGCCGTCCGTGAACTGGCCCCACAGTTTGCGGATCGCCGCCACCTGCCGGGGCGTCGCCATGTCCGCACGGTAGCCGTAGTTTGCGCGGTTCCACGTGCTCCGGAACCCCAGTTGATGAAACCGGAACATCACCGCGTCAAAGCTGCTGTCGTCCAGGTCGCGGCTGCTGCGAACACCCGCTATGTTGAACAGAAGCGAGCGGTAATCTTCATCGGTCATGCCAAGCTGCTTCACCGCAACATGGATGACGGAGGATTTCTTGCTGTCCAAGGCCATGTTCATTCGACTCCCATCAGGTCGGCTGCCTTCTTGCGGATGATCCCGGCCATCCAGTGCATGCGGTCCCGTACATCCACATCATCGGGCTCATCAAGGCCGTTCAGGATCAGCGCCTCCATGGCCCACGCCACGGCTTCGATCTCGCGCAGGGTGGGCCACGCGGCGTGGCTGATGTCGATCAGCGGCTTGTCGCTCGTCGGCACCATTACCGCGCCTCCGCGAGGCTCGCCGCCGGGCTCTCGGGACCGGCCAGCATGGTGCTGGCGAGGAACAGGTGATCCGCCGTCACCACCTCTCCCTCGCCCGCGGCGAGGCGGGCGTTGGTAAGAAGCTGTTCGAGGTTGTGCAGCCCGATACCACCCTTGAGGCAGCGCGCGATCAGGTCGTGTTCGCGCTTGCCGGAGAGGCCCATGTGCTGGCACAGGGCCTTCACGTCCTCGGCGCTGGGCTTGGGCATAGGTAGGCGCTGGCCGATGCGGGCACGGAACGCGGCGAACCCGTCACCGACGCCGCGTCGGCCGCGCCGCTCGGCCCACAGGGCCTCCATCTCCGGCGTGCCCACCAGCACGAAGCCGCACCGCGCTTCGTCCCAGATCTCGCGCACAATGTGCACCAGGTCGGCCGTCAGGTGGTTGGCTTCGTCGATGATGACCAGCATCCCCGGCGTCGCGCGCAGGCAGATGACCAGTTCTTCCGACAACTCGGCCTTGCCCATGTTCGGGGCGTAGTCGCACCCGGCCGCGCGGCACAAGCGCACCAGGAAGGGCTGCGGCGTGTTGGCGACGATGGGAAGGCGCATGTAGACCGTGCTTGCCTTGTTCCCTTCGGCGTGCGCCTTGGCCGCAGTGGTCTTGCCGGTGCCGGTGGTGCCGACGATGACGCCGATCTGCCCCAGGCGGCGGCACATGGTGAAGGTGTCCTCGGCCTCGCGGAATGCCTGGATGCCGCAGGGCTTCACCAGGGCGCTCGGATCGATTATGTTCGGCTTCTCAGTCATGTTACCTCACAGGCTGAACTCCGGGCTTGCCCCCGGTGCGGGCCGCCGGGTGTTTCCCTCACCCGGCGGCCTTTCGCTTTTCCTCGCGTTCGAGGATCATGCGCCGCACGTCCGCACCTCGCGGGCGCGCGGGCTGTTCTGGTGTGTTGGGCAGGTTGCGCGACAGATTGGCCGCCTCGCGGAACTCCGGCCGGACGCTCGCCACCCCGCCGGGCATCACGGCCGGTGCGGCTCCGAACGTGGCGACGACGGCGGACATGGACTGTTCCAGGTCGATGCGGTCAGTCCGATCCTCCAGCGCGCGGATCTGACGGTTGAACTCCGCCGTCATGCGCATCTGTTCGCCAGACCCCTTAATGTCGTCGAAGGCGAAGACGGGGGTAGGCTCGGCAACGCACAGCGGCTTGCCGTCGTCGTCGAAGACGAACAGGCGTTCACGGTTGCCGAACAGCGGCTCGCGGACGATGACGGAGCCGACACCGGCCAGCACCAAGAGGGCGTCGTGCCGGTAGAGCGTGCCCTTCCAGGTGAATTCGCCGCCCGGCCGGACCTTGCGGGCCTCCTCGACGCAGAAGGCGACGGCCAGTTCGGCCGGATCGAGCAAGAGGCTCCGCCAGCCCGCCTTGACGAACTCAGCGAAGCGGACGGAAGGCGAGTTGCCGCCAAGATGCCCCTCTTGCGTCTTGCAGTGGTAGTAGGCCAGCGCGTTGGCGAAGGACTGTGCATCGGCTTGCAACACTGGGCCAGTTTCAGGGGTGATCGGCGTCCAATAACCAGCCACCCCTGATCTGGCAGGCTACCACCCTGGGTTCGGACGACAGGGTGGCGGACAGGGATGCTGACGGTGGAGACGATTGC
>DASPIO010000126.1:0-2215 GCA_035629155.1 Azospirillum sp.
GTCATGGGATGAAGCAAGCGACCTGTTGAGACGACGTCATCCGCCTGGCCGACATCGGATCGGAATAGGTGGCCGGAATCAAATCGGAACGGGTGGCCGGATCCCAATCGGAATCCCTGGCCGGATAAATCGGAATCCGCAGTCAGCGCGCCCGATGACCGGCGGTATCAGGAGTTGCGGCCATACTGGCGTCGGGTGCGCGCCTTGTTCTCCGCCCTGCTGCGGCGGATCACGCTCGACGCCACTCCAGCCGGCCAGCCGGTGATGGCGGCGTTGACATACCTGAGTCCCGTGGAGGATTGGAGCAAAACCCGCCTGCGCGACGCGCCCACCGACTTCATCGGATCGGCCTGGAAACGTCATGCGCTGGATAGCGCCGGCGACGTCGCCGACAACCGCGCTTACGTCTTCGCCGCCCTCGAAGCTTTTCGGGCGGGGTTGAAGCGGCGCGACCTGTTCGTCCCGGCCGGTGTGCGGTACGCTGATCCCCGACGCGGCCTGCTGGGTGGCGAAGCGTGGAACGCTGCCCGCCCGACCATCTGCCGCGCGCTCGACCGCTCGCCGGATGCCGCGGCGGAGATTGCCGATCTGGCCGCCCGCTTGGATCGCGCTTGGCACCAGGTCGCCGCCAATCTTCCGAGCAACCCGGACGCTCGGATCGAGCGTCGGAACGACCGTGACGAACTGGTGTTGAGCCCGCTCGATAAGATCGAGCAGCCGCCCAGCCTGATCGCCTTGCACACGGCGATCGCGGCCCGGATGCCGCGGATCGGTCTGCCGGACATCCTGCTGGAGATCGCCGCCCGCACCGGTTTCGCCGACGCCTTCACCCATGTCAGCGAGCGTCAGGCGCGCGTCGAGGACTTCGCCACCACCCTGTGTGGCGCCTTGATCGCGCAGGCCTGCAACATCGGCTTCGAACCGATCATCCGCACCGACCAACCCGCACTCAGCCGTGCGCGGTTGTCCTGGCTCAGCCAGAATTTCATCCGGCCGGAAACCATCGCCGCCGCCAACGCCCGCATCGTGGCGGCCCAGAACACCCTGCCGATCGCCCACATCTGGGGCAACGGCGAGGTCGCTTCCGCCGATGGCATGCGCTTCGTGGCGCCGAGCGGCGCCATTCATGCCGGACCCAATCCGAAGTACTTCGGCGCCGGCCGTGGCATCACCTATTACAACCTCGTCTCCGACCAATTCACCGGCCTGAACGCCGTCGTCGTGCCCGGCACCTTGCGGGACAGCCTGCTCATTCTGGGGCTGCTGCTCGAACAGGAAACCGACCTCGACCCGGTCGAGATCATGACCGACACGGCGGCCTACACCGATACGGTCTTCGGGTTGTTCTGGCTGCTGGGCTACCAATTCAGCCCGCGGCTCGCCGATATCGGCGACGCTCGGTTCTGGCGCATCGACCGCACCGCTCATTACGGCGCGCTCGACGATCTGGCGCGTCATCGCATCGACACCGAACTCATCACGCGGAACTGGGAGGATCTGCTGCGCTTGGCGGGGTCGCTCAAGCTTGGCCGCATCCATGCCGGCGCCATCATGCGCATTCTCCAGGTCAAGGAGCGTCCGACAACGCTGGCGCGTGCTCTCGCCGAGCTCGGCCGCATCGTGAAAACGCTGCATTTGCTCGGCTACATCGACAGCAAGGAAAAGCGGCGGCGCATCCTCACCCAGCTCAACCGGCAAGAGTTCCGCCACCGCCTGGCTCGGCGCGTTTGCCACGGTGACCGGGGCGAGATCAAGAAAGCCCACCGCCAAGAGCAGGAGGAGCAGCTCGGCGCCCTCGGCCTGACCCTCAACGCCATCGCGCTCTGGAACTCGATCTATATCCAGGCGGCGCTCGACCAGCTCACCCGCGAAGGATGGGACATCGCTCAGGCCGACATCGCCAGGGTTTCGCCGCTCACCTTCAAGCACATCAACTTCCTTGGCCGATACGCCTTCGACCTGCCGCAGGCCGTCGCCGAGGGCGCCCTCCGCCCACTTCGGAATCCTAATTCCGAATAGGAGTTTCGCATAGCCTTATGACAGTACACCGTCCCGCTCAGACGCACAGGCCGATTGAGCTGGTCCCCGTTCCCCGGACAGTTTTGCGGCTGGGATAAGCTTGGCTCAGGTCCGTGTCATGCCGCCAATCCGATCCCGGCCGGGATGCCCTGGTGGACCTCGGCCGGGGTTCTGCCGCCGAGCGCCGAATGCGGCC
>DASPIO010000127.1:0-3527 GCA_035629155.1 Azospirillum sp.
CCTGGCCGGCCACGCCCCGATGATCTCCACCGTCCGTCCGGGCGTCATCGACGTGTACGAGGGCGACCGGGTGGTCGACCGCGTGTTCGTCGCCGGCGGCTTCGCCGAGGTGACCGAGACGCGCTGCACCGTGCTGGCCGAGCAGGCCGTGCCGGTGGCGCAGATCGACCGCGCCAAGGTCGAGCAGGACGTCAAGAACCTCTCCGAGGATCTGGACGACGCCAAGACCGACGCCGAGCGGGCCGACGCGGAGGCGAAGCTCGCCGTCGCGCGCGCCATGCTGGACGCGGTGGGGGCCGGCGCCACGGCGCACTGACCTCCGGGCTGACCTGCGCGGGACGCGGCAACGCGCCCTTTGCATCGCGGCGGCCAGACCATACATTGCACGCTGGGAAGCGCGCCTCCCGATCCGTCGTGGGGCGCGCTTCCTGTTTGGGGACCAGCAAAAACACACGAACGGAATTACGGGATAAGCGATGGCGGACCTGCACTGGCGTATCGAGGAGCTTCCTTGGGACCGGCTGGACCATGCCAAGGTCGATCCGGATCTCGTGCCGCTCATCAAGGCGGCGGCGCTGGTCGAGTACAACGCCAACGACTACACCGCCTACCTCTGCAACGTCTTCCACGACGATCCCGAGTTTCAGGAACTCGCCCGCTACTGGGCCGTGGAGGAGGTGCAGCACGGCGAGGCGCTGGGCAAGTGGGCGGAGCTGGTCGACCCGTCGTTCGACTTCCAGAAGGCGGTGGAGCGCTTTCGCGCCGGCTACCGCGTGCCCATCGACCTGGACCGCTCCGTGCGTGGCTCGCGCACCGGCGAGCTGATCGCCCGCTGCATGGTCGAGACGGGCACCAGCTCCTACTACGCCGCCATCGGCGACTCGGCCGAGGAGCCGGTGCTGAAGCAGATCTGCCGGAACATCGCCGCCGACGAGTTGCGCCATTACAAGCTGTTTTACACGCACGCCAAGCGCTACGTGGAGAAGGAGCAGTTGTCCAAGTGGAAGCGCCTGTGGGTGGCGCTGAGCCGCATCGGCGAGACCGAGGACGACGAGCTGGCCTACGCTTTCTACGCCGCCAACGCGCCGGACGGCGTTCCCTACGATCGCAAGACCTTCAACGCCGCTTACATGCGCCGCGCCTATGGCCGCTATCGGCAGAAGCATGTGGAGCGGGCCATCGCCATGGTGTTCAAGGCCTGCGGCCTGAACCCGCAAAGCACGGCCTACACCGTGGCCGCCAAGGGCGCCTGGTGGTTCATCGACCGGCGCGCCAGGAAGCTGGCCGCCGCGGCGTAGCTGACCGCGCGGAACCCGTGATAGAATGGCAGTGTTGCCGACGAAGGGAGGCTGCCATGCGAACCCGCGTCACTGGACCGACCGAGCCGCCGCGCAAGGACGACCGCGCGGCCAAGCCTCCGAAACCGGAGAAGGTCCGCCACGATCCTCTGGACCTGCGCGCCCGTCTCGCCGACCAGCGTCGCCGAGTCCTGAGCAAGCACTACGCCAACCGCCACGGCGTCCATTGATGGGCACCCCTAGGTTGGGTTGAGGCGCAGGCGAAAACCCAATGTGTCGGCCGTGCTGGGGGCGTTGGGTGTTCGCCGGCGCTCAACCCAACCGACGTGCTCAGCGCATGCCCTTGATCAAATCCCGGAACTCCGCCAGCACCGCCTCGTAGACCGGGCGCTTGAAGGGCACGATGAGGCCGACGAGGTCGTCCGGGGCCACCCACTTCCAGGCGTCGAACTCCGGGTGTTCGGTCTCCAGGTCGATGTCGGCGTCGGTGCCGGTGAAGCGGGCGGCGACCCACACCTGCTCCTGGCCGCGCCAGCGGCCCTTCCACACCTTGCCCAGCAGGTGGTCGGGCAGGTCGTAGCGCAGCTTCTCCACCGTCTCGGCCAGGATCTCGGCGGCGCCGGTGCCGATCTCCTCCTTCAGTTCGCGCAGGGCCGCCTCGTGCACCGTCTCGCCGTCGTCGATGCCGCCCTGCGGCATCTGCCACGCGTCCACGGTGTCGCGGCGGCGCGCCACGAAGACCTCGCCGCGCCCATTGAGCAGCATGATGCCGACACACGGGCGGTAGGGAAGGGAGTCGCGGTCCACCGGCTTGTCCTTTTTCTTGTGGGCAGCTTTGGGCGTCTTCTTGCCGCTCATCCGCCCAGGCCCTTCTGAAGATTGACGACCGCCGACACCGGCGCCAGGACGAAGCCGCGGTCCTGCAGCCCGGTCAGCCAGAGGTTGATGCGCTCCACCGTGCTCGGGTACGGGAAGCCGAGGCCGATGGCGGCGCCCTGCGCCTTGGCCACCGCCTCCAGTTCCTTCAACTGGTCGTCGATGGCCCCGCGCGACAGGTCGCGGTCGATGACGCGATCGACGAAGGCGCGCGGTACGCCGGTCTGGCCGGCGATGGCGGCGGCCTGGCTCTTCGGGTTGACGCGCGCGTCGACGAACAGCAGGCCGCGCTGTTTGAGGGTGTCCATCACCGGCTTCAGCGCGTCGGCGTTGCCGGTGAACTTGCTGCCGGTGGTGGTGGTGATGCCGGTGTAGCCGGAGACGCGGCTCATCGACCATTCCAGCCGCTCGATGTTGCGCTCGGGCGAGAGGGAGGTGAGCAGCGCGTTGGAACCGGGGTCGTCGCGCGGGAAGTTCAGCGGCTCCATGGGCACGGAGAGCATGACCTCGTGCCCCTTGCCGCGCGCCCGCTCCACCCAACTGTCCAGCCGCTCGCCATAGGGGACGAAGGCCAGCGTCACCTGTGGCGGCAGCTTCTGGAGCGCGTTGCCGGTGGTCACGCCCGACACGCCCAGGTCGGTCATCAGGATGGCGATGCGCGGCCGCTTGTCGGTGGCCGGGAAGGGGCGGGCGTAGACCTGCCAGGGCTTGCGCCCGTCCTCGGCGACGCGCGGCAGCGGGCCGGCCCGCGTCTCCTCCACGAGGCCCGGCGCCGGGGCGGGCGTCAGCGTCACGAAGGCGTCGGCCTGTGGCGCGGGGATGGGCGGCGCTGGGATGGGCGGCGCGGAGTTGATCGGCGCTGAGAGGGCCGGCGGGGGAGCGGCGGGCGCCGTGGGCGCTGCCGGCGCCTGAGCGACCGTCTGTGGCGTTGGGGCCGGTGCGGCAGGATCGGCTGGTTGGGGCGGCGGGGGCGGGGTGGCGCCCTTGACCGCCACCTTGACCTGCGGGATGCCGGCCTCCCAGGCCAGCGTCGTCTCTTCGCCGTTCAGCGCCAGCCAGCCGCCGACGCCGGCCAACGCGAGCGCCAGGGCACCGAACGCGGCGAGCAGCGCCACCGGCTTCGGCTTGCGCGGCTTGGGGGCATCGTCGAAGCCGCCGAATCCGTCCTCGGCCCAGTCGTCGCGATGCCGCGTGCGGCGGAACGGCAGACGCAGTCCGCCCCGCGGCAGCCATGACCGCGGGTTGAGCTTCAGGCCGAATTTCAGGCGGCCGAGCATGGCGGCTGCGTTCACCGGGGCCTCAGGATCGGGGGTCCTCGAAAATGGCACCGGCCCCGGAAAGGGGCCGGTTCAC
>DASPIO010000128.1:0-16186 GCA_035629155.1 Azospirillum sp.
CGCGCAGCTATGAGGAGGCGGTGCCGCACGCCGACGGCACGGCGCGCAAGGCGCGCATCTCCAAGGCGGTGTATTCCGACAGCGCCGGCGGCTTCGGCGGCATCGTCGGCGTCATCCACGACCTGTTCGACGACCAGCCGACCGAGGCGCGGCTGCAGACCATCCTGGAGCAGAGCCCGATCGGCGTCTCCGTCTCGCGGCGTGACAACGGCCGCGTCATTTTCGCCAACCAGCGCTTCGCCGAGCTGATCGGCCTGCCGCGCGAGGACCTGATCGGCGCGCGGGCGCGCGACTTCTACGTCGACGACGTCCAGCGCGGGCGGGTGGTCGAACGGCTGAAGACCTCCGGTTCGGTCGTCAACATGGAGGTGCAGTTCAAGAAGGCCGATGGATCCACCTTCTGGACGCTGTTCACGGTGAACCAGGCGTCGATCCACGGCGTGCAGGTCAATCTCGCCTGGATCTACGACTACACCGAGCGGCGCAACATGGAGGAGGCGCTGCGCGACATGGCCTCCAAGGACCCGCTGACCGGCATCTACAACCGCCGCTCCTTCATGGAGCTGGCGCGCCAGCAGATGTCGCGCGCGCAGCGCTTCAACGAGCCGATGTCGGTGCTGGTGCTGGACGTCGACCACTTCAAGCGCATCAACGACACCTACGGCCACGCCACCGGCGACGACGCGCTGCGCATGGTGGCCGGGGCGTGTTCGGCGATGCTGCGGGAATACGACGTGCTGGGCCGGCTGGGCGGCGAGGAGTTCGTCATCATACTGCCCGGCACCACGGGGGACGAATCCCGCGTGGTGGCCGAACGGCTGCGCCGCCATCTCACCAGAATGGCGATCCCCGGACCCGCGGGGCGCTTCCATCTGACCGCCAGCATCGGCATCGCCGGGGCCGACCACAGTGTCGACACGCTGGAGAAGGCGATCCACCGCGCCGACCTGGCCCTCTACCGCGCCAAGCGCGAAGGGCGTAACCGGGTCATCGTCTACGAACCCGGCATGTAGCACCCCCGGCGGGCTACGGCCGAATGCCGTTCGGAGCCTGCACACCCTTGCACTAAATATCGGTGCAGTTGATGTGTCGCGGCGATACGATCGGGGGTTGTCCATGCCGGTTTTCCACGGTGTGCGTCCGGTGCGTGCCGCCGTGCTGGTGGTGGGTATCGCAATCCTGGGCGGTTGCGCCATAACAGGGTCGCGCTACGCGCAGCCGTCGGACGCCTGCTTCGTGCATCGCAAGGCACTGGACACGGCCGGACAGGGGATCGCCGGCGGTCCGGCGGGCATGACGGAGAAGGCGGAAGCGGACGCCTACTGGAAGGCGCGCCGGGCGCGCACGCGCGACCGTGGCCGGCTGTACAACGCCGTGCTGGCCGACGCCGACGCCGAGGTGCGCCACCTGGGCGCGCTGCGCACGGCTTACGACCGGCTGATGGACTGCCGCCGCGCCCAGGCGGCCGAACTGCGCGCCGCGTGGTCGGCCGGGCGCATGCCGCGCTGGCAGGCGCAGGGGCTGCTGGACGAATTGGCGGAGGCGGTGGGGGCCGACCGGGCGCTGGCCGACGACATCGCTGTTGACCTGGAACGCCGCACGGAACAGCTTGCCCATGCCAGCGATCGCATGAGCCCCGGATCGGGTGCCAAGGTGCGGGCGCGGGCGATGCGCCGCGCCGCGCTGCCCATGCGGGACGAGGCGTCGCTTCGGCGGCGCCCGCCCGTGCTGTCGGCGCACAGGGCGGCGGCGCGGACGGTGCGGATGGTGGAACGGCTGCTGGAAGGGCGGGAGCGCTTCCGCCTTTCGCGCGCGTCGGCCGCCGATCCAACGGTGGTGACGGGGCGGCTCGAGTCGCCGGCAGGCTGAAGCCGAAGAGGGGGAGGGGGGACGGTGGTCGCGACGTTCGAGACGAAACGCCTGGTGGCGGCGCGCGCCCACCCGGACGACCTGGACGACCTCGCGCGCATGCACACCGACCCCAAGGTCATGGAGACGCTGGGCGGCAAGGCGTGGACGCGGGAGGAGACGCAGGCCTTCCTGGAGCGTGTCATTGATCACTGGGATCGCCACGGCTACGGCGTGTGGACGCTGCGTGACCGCGAGAACGGCGCCTTCGCCGGGCGCGCCGGGCTGCGCCGCAAGCTCATCGACGGGTACGATGAGACGGAACTGCTGTACGCCTTGAGGCCGGAGCACTGGGCGCAGGGGCTGGCGACCGAGGCGGCGCAGGGGATCGTGCAGGTCGCTTTTGACCGGCTGAAGTTCCCGCACCTCGTCGCCTTCACGCTGCCGACCAACACGGCCTCGCGCCGGGTGATGGAGAAGGCCGGCTTCAGCTTCGAACGTGACTTCATCCACGCCGGGCTGCCGCACGTGCTCTATCGCATGCGCCGGCCCGTCGGCGGCGTGGGCTGAGACGGTGGCGCTCACCCGCCAGCAGCGCCGCCAGCAGGAGCGCGACGACGAACGCCTGCTGCGCCACGGCATTCCGCTGAACCAGGACGCCGCCCCCTTGCTTGCCGAAGCGCGGTGCCTGCTGCGCATCCTCCAGCGCGGGGAGGGTACCCGCGCGGGGGACGCGGCGGTGGCCATCCACGCCGGGTTCGACACGGCGCTGCGCTGGGCCCGGCCGGAGCCGGCGGCCTGCCGCAAGGGCTGCGCGCATTGCTGCATCAGCTACGTCGCGGTGACGGCGCCGGAGCTGTTCCTGATCGCCCGCAGCGTGAAGGGGCCGCGCCGCGCCGCCGTTGCCGCCCGCGTGGCCGAGGCGGACGCCGCCACGCACGGCCGCACCCTGGCCGAACGATTCGCCGATCCGCGCTTCTGCCCGCTGCTGGAGGACGGGGCGTGCGGAATCTACGCCGTGCGGCCGAGTTCGTGCCGCAGCCTCGCCAGCTTCGACGCGCAGGCTTGCGCGCGGGCCTTCGGCGCCAACAGCGGCGAGGGGCTGCCCGGCCCCGCCGCCGGCCTGGAACTGCGCAGCGCCTACCAAGCGTGCCTGCGCGCCGCGCTGACCCTGGCGGGCCTGCCGGCCGTGGCGTACGAGCTGAACGCCGGGCTGAATCTCGTGCTGCAAACGCCGGACGCCGAGGCGCGCTGGCTGGCCGGTGAGGACGTGTTCGCGGGCATCGCCGCGGAGGGTGGGGCGAAGCCGACCTTCGACGCCACGGTGCGGTATCTGGTGCAGGAGATCCGGGCGGAAGCTGCTTGACATTGGGCCGCGCGGCGCAGCCCATCGTCAAGACGTCACAACGCCCGTGCCGACAATGGCATCCCGCGCACTTCGGCCACATACCCCTCCAGCTCCGCGGCGCGGCGGATGCCGGTGTGGCTGGCCACGACGCGGCGGCGTGCCGCGCGGCCGATGGCGCGGGCGCGCTGGCCGGTGGTGTCGCGCAGCCAGCGCATCACCTGTTCGCCGTCGTCCGTGATCAGGATCTCCTCGCCGGGCTTGAACAGCGCCTCCAAGCCGTTCCAGGGATCGGAAATGATCGGCACGCCGCAGGCTGCCGCCTCGAACAGGCGTACGCTGGGCGACCAGCCGGCGGCGATCATGTCGGTGCGGGTGACGTTCAGCGTGAAGCGCTGCGCGTTGTAGAAGCGGCGGTGATCGGCCGGCGGCAGGTGCTCCACCCGATCCACGTTCCCGGGCCAGTCGATGCCGTCCGGGTACTGCGGCCCGGCGACGATGAAGGAGCCGCGCTCCCAGGTCCGCGCCGGTTCGACCAGCAGGCGATTTAGAGCCGGCTGGCGGTCGGGGCTGTAGGTGCCGAGATAGCCGAGGTCCCAGCGCACCGGACCGAGTTCCGGGTAGTAGCCGTCGGGGTCGACGGAGCAGTAGAGAACGCGGGCGCGCTGGGCGCCGAACGCCCGTTCCAGCCGGTCGAGGATCGGGCCGCCGGTGAAGGAGAGATAGAGGTCGTAGGCGGGGATCTGCTCGGCTGACAGATACCCGGTATCGCCGCGCTCCAGCCGGGCCACGGTGACCGGTGTGTCGATGTCGTAGAAGGCGGTGACGCCGTGCGCGGTGCGCTGCACCCACGCCCCCACCTCCACCCCGTCCGGCACGTAGGAACCGACGATGACCAGATCGGCGCGGCGTACCGCGTCGGCGTAACGGTCGGCCAGCTCGTCCAGGCTGTCGTAGAGGGCGATGTCGCAGTAGTCGGGATTGGGCAGGTCGCGGTTGTCGGCGTACCAGGGCTTGTCGCGCTCCAGGAACAGCACGCGGTGGCCGCGCGCCGCCATGCCCTTCAGGAGCGCGCGGAATGTGGTGGCATGCCCGTTCCCCCAGGACGAGGTGATGGACAGACCGAGGACGACGACGTCGAGCGCACGGGCCATCACACGCCCTCCACATGGCGGAAGTGGGCGGCGTCGGTGCCGGACAGCAGCGCCTCCACCAGCACGGCGCGCTGTTCGTAAGTGTGGTGCGCCAGCACGCGCTTGAGGGCCGCCTGCCCGATGGCGTGCGCGCGCTCCGGCGCCAGCGCCGCGAGGTGCCCGGCCACCTCCGTGCCGTCGCGGGCGACCAGCACCTCCGTGCCGGGCTCCAGGAACGTCTCGATGCCCACCCAGTCGTCGGTGATCAGGCAGGCGCCGGCACCGGCCGCCTCGAACACGCGGGTAGCGGGGGAATAGCCCATCCGCGCCATGCTCTCGCGCGAGATGTTCAGCACCGTCACGGCGGCGCAGTTCAGCGCGTTGTGGTCGGCGGTGTAGACATGGCCGATCGCCTTGACGTTGGCGGGCAGCGGCTTGTCGTGCCAGCCGGCGCCGCCCAGCAGGAAGCGCTTGTCGGGCAAGCGCTCTGCGGCGTCCAGGAAGAACTGCCCGACCCGCGCCTCGCGGTCGGGCAGGCGGTTGCCGAGGAAGGTCAGGTCGGCGAAGAAGCGGGCATCGAAGGGGACGGGATGGTGCGTGGCCGGGTCGAGCGCGTTGTAGATGGGCACGCAGGCCTGGGCGCCGAGCGCCTTGAACGCTCTCACAACCGGCGGCCCGCCGCCGTAGGTGAGCACGAGATCGTACTTGGGGATCAGCCCGCGCAACGGCTGCGCGGGGTCGGCGTCGAGCTGCGCCAGGGTGGCCGGCGCGTCCACATCCCAGTAGACGGCCAAGCCGTCCGGGCGGCGGATGCCGAGGACGCCGGCCGCCAGCGCGTCGTCGAAGACGCCGACGCCGCTGGCCTTCACCACAACGTCGGCGCCGCGCGCCTCGTCCAGCGCGCGGCTCAGGCCGTCCTCCGTCGCCGGGTAGACGACGACGCGCGCCCACGGCGGATCGGGGATGTCGCGGTGCTTTTGCCGGTCGTAGGCGTCGGGTTCGTAGAAGGTCACCCGGTGCCCGCGCAGCGCGAGCGCCCGGATGATGCCCCGGTAGTAGGTCGCGGCGCCGTTCCAGTAGGCCGACACCAGGCTCGAACCGAAGAACGCGATCTCCAGACCGGCCATCAGACGATGCCCTCCTTCACTTCGGTGTGTGCGTCGGTGTCGAGACCGAGCGTACGGCAGACGGACAACAGCTCCTCCGCGCGGTGGGCGCAGGTGTGGCGGCGGCGGACGGTCTCCAGGCCGGACCGCGCGATCCCGGCGGCCATGGCCGGCTCGTTGAGCAGGAGGCGGAGCAGCTCCGCCATGGCCGTACCGTTGCGGGCGACGAGATAGTCGGCGCCCGGCCGGAACAGCCCCTCGGCGTCGTTCCAGGGGGCGGAAACCAGTGGAATGCCGCAGGCCAGCGCTTCGAACACGCGGATGGTCGGGATGCCGGGCAGCGCCTCCACATAGGGGCGGCGCGGCACATGGACGGTCAGGCGGTGGCGGGCGAAGGCGGCGGGCGCCTCGTGGTTGGGCAGCCAGCCGGCGTAGGCGATGCCTGCCTGCTTCAGCGAGTCCAGCGCGTGGCCCGGGTAGCGCACGCCGTGCACCCGTGCCCGCAGTTTCAGCGCACGGACGGGGCCCAGCAGGAACTCGTGCAGTTCGGCGGTGCGCTCGTCGTCGCCCCAGTTGCCGACCCAGACGAGGTCGCCCTCCTCCGGCTGGCCCGGGATGGGGCGGAACAGGGCGGTATCGGCGGCCTCGTGCCACGTCCAGGCGCGTCCGGTCCAGCCGAGCCGCAAGTAGCGCTCGCGCAGCACCTCGCCGAAGACCAGAACGCCGTCGTAGGCGGAGAGGTCGAGCGCCGACATCTCCTCCGGCTTCGACACCGCGCGATGATGCGTGTCGTGGAACAGCAGGCGGTAACGGCCGCCCCGCGCCCGATGGCGGCCGATGCGGGCGACGAGGGCCGGATCGGTCCATTCGTGCACCAGCACGACATCGGCCCCGTCCAGCGCCGTATCGAGGTCGAGGGTGGCGAGGTCGTACGCCTCGGACGTCATGCCGGGAAAGGCGGCGTGGAAGTCGTCCGTCGCCTGCTGGCCACCGTCGGCCAGCAGGTTGGACCGGCTCCAGCCGTCGGCGGGCTCCAGCACGCGCACCGTGTGGCCGCGGGCCGTCAGCTCGCGGACGATGCCGCGCAGGAAATGGGCGTTGCCGTGGTTCCAGCAGGAGACGATCGAATGGCAGAAAAGGACGAAGCGCATCGGCTTCCGCTTGTCGTTGGTGTGGCGCGGCGGGGGCCGCGATGGTGCGCTCATGGTTTCGTGTGGCGACCCGTCTGCGAAGCCCGGGAAAAGCGGTAACCGCTCCGCACCGGGGTAGCCTACCCGGAAGCCACGGGGTCTAGATCCGCAAGCGCCCGGTTCAGCAGGGTGGCGTACGCGTCGAGATAGCCGCGCGTCATCCGTGCGGCGGTGTACGTATGGGCTCGCCGCCGTGCCGCGACGGACAGAAGGTGCCGGCGCCGGGGATCGGCGGCGAGGCGGTTGAGTTCGCGGGCGAGGGAATCACGGTCGTCCGGGGCGACGAACACCGCCGCTCCCTGCCACAACTCGCGCAGCGTCGGAATGTCCCCCAGCACGAGCGCGCAGCCGGCGAACGCCGCCTCCAGTGCCGCCAGCCCGAACGGCTCGTACCGGGCGGGCAGGACGAAGATGGCGGCGCGGCCGAACCAGCGCGCCAGCTCCTCCGACGGCAGGCGGCCGAGGTGGCGAACGTGGCGCGGCGTGCGCACGCTGCCGTCCGGTGCGCGGGCGTCGCCGGCCACCACCACCGGCCAGTCCACGCGCGGGGCGGCGGCGTCGAGCGCCGCGATGTTCTTGGCCTCGTCCCACACGCGGCCCGCGCTGAGGATGAAGGGTTGCTTGGGCAGCGGGCGGTAGAGGCCGGCGTCGCGGCCGTTGTGGATCATCCGGCGGCGTGGCAGGTCGCCGTAGAGGTGGGACAGCGTGTCCAGCATGGCGTTCGTCGGCGCCACCACGAGATCGGCGAGGTGCAGACCGTCGGCCACCCGCGCCGCGTAGCGGTTCCAGCCGGCGGGCGCGTCCTCCCCATGCACCGCCCGCCACCAGGAGCGCACGCAGGAATGTCCGACGCACAGCACCGGCGCGCGGAACGGCAGTGACGCCTGGGCGTAGCCGTTGACGTGCACCACGCTTGGCCGGATCCGGCGTTCCAGGTCGAGCAGCCAGTCGCCGGCCTTCAGCAGATCCTCGTCTGGATCGGCCATCCATTCCAGGCGGAAGGGGGCTTCGTCCAGCGTCAGTCCCGGAATGCGGGCTGCGGCGGCGCGCTTGCGCAGGTCGAGGCCGCCGCCCATCACCGCCAGCGAGGTGCCGACCTCCGCCCGCGCCAGCCCGCGCGCCAGTTCCAGCGCGTAGTCCCACACGCCGCCGACCGCGTCGGCGGTCATCAGGATGCGGCGGGGATGGACGGCGGTCGTCACCTCAATCATCCCCCTCCACCGTTTCCAGTTCCCGGATCGGCAGGGGCCGTTCGTCCTGCAGGTCGCAGAAGGCGCCGTGATGGGTCAGGTAGTGGTCGACCGCGCGTTCCCACGCCTCGTCGTCGGGCAGGCCCCAGCGCAGCCGGTATTCCGGCGAGCCGGGGTAGGGAAACAGCGGCACCGGGTCGTTGGACCACACGCCGTGCTCAAGCATCATCGCCCGCCATTCCTTGATCTCCGCCGGATCGTCGCTCTCCGTCCGGATCAGGTTGGCCTGCACGAAGGGAACGACCGTCTTGGCGAGGATCAGGCGCTGGCTCAGCTCGTCCGTGCCCATGCGGCACTTCTTGTCCAGCGCGGCGCGGCCCTCCACGCTCAGGCTCTCGACACCGGCCTCGATGGACACGCAGCCGGCGCGGCCCAGCAGCTCGATCATCGGCGGCTTCCACAGGTCCAGCCGCGTCTGGACGCCGAACTTCACCGGCCGCTCCGCCAGCGCCTCCAGGAGCGGCTGGTTGGGCAGGAAGATCTCGTCGATGAAGTAGACGTACTCGACGCCCTGCGCGATCAGCCCGTTCAGCTCCTCCAGGATCACCGGCAGCGGGCGCTTGCGATAGGCGTCGCGGAAGTTCTCCTTGGCGCAGAAGGTGCAGGTGTAGGGGCACCCGCGCGAGGTCTCCATCTCCGCCCCCGGCCCGGCGGGGGCGCCGTCGAAGCGGTGATGGTGGTGGTGGTGCCGCTTCACCCATTCGTCCGGCCAGCGCAGCGCCGGCAGGTCGGCGAAGACGGCCGCCGCCGCTCCGCCGTTCACGCGGACCGCGCCGCCGTCCCACACGCACAGGTGCCGGAGCGTGCGCCAGTCGGCGCCGTCCGCCATGCGGACCAGCACCTCCTCGCACTCGCCCATCACCACGGCCTCGACGCCCAGCTTGCGCAGGGTGGCCCCCGGCGTGGTGGAGCCGTGCGGGCCGACGGCGACCATCCGCCCGCCGACGTCCTTGAGTGCGGCGACGGTGCGCATCGGCACGCGCAGCTCCGGCGGGGCGCAGCGCCAGAACAGGTAGCTGGGCGCCGTGGTGACCACCGTCACATCCGGCCTGAACGCGGCGACCTGTTCCCGCATGTCGTCCAGCGTCAGGCCGAAGAGCTGGGCGTCGATGATCGCCACCGTGTGGCCGGCGCGTTCCAGCAGCGCCCTGGCGCAACCGTACTCCAGCGGCAAATGGGGCTCGCGGCAACCGAAGTAGATGCTTCCGTCGAAGCTCCAGGGCGGGTTGACGAGTGCCACTCTCATGAGGCCACCCGCTGCCTGTCGGCGGGCAGGGCGGCGTCCGTCAGCCAGCGGCACAGCCGCGTCAGCCCCTCGTCGATGCTCACCCGCGGGCGCCAACCGGTGCGGGCGAAGAAGCGCTGCGTGCTCGACACGTACCAGGGCTGGTCGCCCGGCCGCCATTCATCGTAGCGCAGGACTGCCTTGCGGCCGATCAGGCGCGGCATGCGGTCCAGCAGCTCGTGCAGGCTGATGGCGTTCTCCGGCCCGCCGCCGATGTTGTAGGCCTCGCCGCTCAGCGAGGCCATGCGGTCGGACGCCAGGAGCAGCGCGTCCACGAGGTCGTCGACGAACAGCACGTCGCGCACCTGCCGGCCGTCGCCGTAGAGGGTGATCGCCTCCCCCGCCAGCACGCGCTTCAGGAAATGGGCGACCCAGCCCTGATCCTCGGTGCCGAACTGGTGCGGGCCGTAGATGCAGCTCATGCGGAAGACGGCGCTGGGCAGGCCGAAGGTGCGGGCGTAATCCAGCACGTACTGGTCCGCCGCCCCCTTGGAACAGCCGTAGGGGCTGGCGAAGTCGAGCGGTTGCTCCTCGCCCACGCCGCGGCCGGCCAGCAGCGCGTCGCGTGGGACGTAGCGCTCGCCGCTGACGGCGAAGGTGACGCCCGGCAGCTTGCCGTACACCTTGTTGGTTGAGGTGAACACCAGCGGCGGCGGGATCTGGCGCGCCCGCGCCGCCTCCAGCAGGGTCAGTGTGCCGGCGGCGTTGACCATGAAGTCGTGCACCGGGTCGACGAGGCTGGTGGTCACCGCTACCTGGGCCGCGAGATGGAAGACCCGTTCGGCCCGCGCCATGGCGGCATCGACGATGGCGCGCTCGCGCAAGTCGCCGACCACGGCCTCCACCGCGTCGCCGTGCGTGGCCTGGAGCCACGCAAGGTTCTGCTCGACCCCGGCGCGCGACAGGTTGTCGAGGATCAGCACCCGCTTGCCGTTCGAGGCGAGGCGATGGGCGAGGTTGCAGCCGATGAAGCCGGCACCGCCGGTGATCAGCACGCGGTCGGGTTTCTGCCGTCCGCTCATGCCGAAAGTCCCCGGCCGGCGAGTTCGCGGTTCATCTCCTCGATGCGGTCGATGGCGATCTGCCGGCCCAGCCATTCCGACAGCTCGGCCAGCCCGTCCTCCAGCGTGACGCGCGGCTCGTAGCCCAGAACCGTGCGGGCGGCGGTGATGTCCGGCCAGCAGTGACGGATGTCGCCGACACGGCAGCGGCCGGTGATCTCCGGGGCGATGTCTTCACGCCCGACCGCCGTGCACAGCGCCGCCGCCGCCTCGCGCACCGTGCGCTTGACGCCGCTGCCGACGTTGAAGACCTGGCCGGCGGCGTTCGGCGTGGTGAGGCTGAGGCGGATCGACTGCACGACGTCGTCGACATGGACGAAGTCGCGCGTTTGCAGGCCGTCCTCGAAGATCAGCGGCGCCTTGCCGTTCAACAGGCGCACGGCGAAGTTCGCCAGCACGCCGGTGTAGGGGTTGGAGAGCGCCTGCCGCGTGCCGTAGCAATTCCAGAAGCGCAGCGCGGTGGTGGGAATGCCGTAGGCTTCGCCGATCAGCAGGCCCAGGCGCTCCTGCACGTATTTGTTGAGGGCGTAGACGGAGGCGAGCGTCGGCACCACACCCTCGTGCGTGGGCGCCGGGCGCACGCCCTCGCGGTCCGCCACCTCGTGCTCCCAGCGGCCGGCCTTCATCTGCTCCACCGTGCGGGGGCCGACCTGCACGGGGCGCCCCGCAGCGTCGACGTACAGGCCCTCGCCGTAGATGCTCATGCTCGACGCGATGACGAGGCGGCCGACCGGGCGGGCGATCAGCGCTTCCATCAGCACGGCGGTACCGTGATCGTTGACGCCCACATACTCGCCGACCTGGTACATGCTCTGGCCGACGCCGACGCGGGCGGCGAGGTGCACGACGGCGTCCACGCCTTGCAGTGCGGTTTTCACGGCATCGGCGTCGCGCACGTCGCCGATCTGCAAGTCGACTTCCGGGGCGAGGTAGTCCGGGCGGCGGCCCGCTTCCCCATGAACCTGCTCGTCCAAGGAATCCAGAACGCGAACGCGATATCCCAACGCCAACAGTTCATCGGCAAGATGCGAGCCGATAAAGCCGGCACCGCCGGTGATGAGAACTCGTTGGTTCATGGGGTCGGCCCTCCAAAATCTCTCGTTCGTTAGGGGCGAGAACGCAAGCCGTTCCGGGCGAGTTCCTTGCGAGCGCGGGTTTCCATGATTTCTTCCGGTGTAAGCCGCGCGGCGCCAACGCACTTGCGAATCAACCGCAGAATGCAGGCCAAGTTACGAATCCGCATGGACGCTTCGGGGCTAGCCCCTCTGAAGACGGGGCGTGCGCCGGCGTGGGTTCAACAAGACTTGGATGGTCTTCGGTCGCCCTGTTAGACTGCCCGGCGATCGTGCCCGCAGGGGTGCGGCGGTGCGGGCGGCACGTCCGCCTGACGCCGCAAGAAGAACATCAAGGGCAGCGGGTGGGTCATGGACTATACGGTCCGGGACAGGGACGGCGTTCGCGAGGTCTTTCTCAGGGGACAACTGACGTTCGACGCGGACGAAGACTTCCGGAAGATCATCGGCGGCATGGAGACGGACCGGGTCGGCGCCTGCGTGCTGGACATGGGCGGCCTGGATTTCATCGATTCGGCGGGGCTGGGACTGCTGGTGCTGGCCACCAACACGGCCAACCGCTGTCAGGTCCCGCTGAAGATGCGCGGACCCAGGGGGCAGGTGCGCGATATGATCGAAATCTCCGAGTTTCACACCCTCATCCCCTGCGAGTTCTGAGGCGGCGGGGCGGGCGCCATGGACAGCGTGCCCATGACCACCCGCTCCGCGGGATTGTGCGCGCTGGTCGGCCGGCGCGACCGGCGGGGGGCTGCGCGCATCGCGCGCTGGCTGGGAACGCTGGGGGTGCGGCGGACCGACGTGGCCGCGGGCGGCGAGGAGGTGCTGGCGGTGGCCGAACGGCGGCCGGACCTCGTGGTGCTCGACTCAGGGCTCGCCGACGGGCGACTGATCGCGCGTCTGCGCGGGCGGGAGGGGATGGCCGAGGTGCCGATCCTCGTGATCGGACGTTTCGACGGCGTGCGGGAACGGGCGCGGGTCCTGGCGTTGGGAGCCACCGATGTGATCGCGCGGCCGGCGACGCTGGCCGAGGTCGCGGCGCGACTGCGCGTGCACATCGAGAACCGCTCGATGGAGCGCAGCCTGCGCGAGGTGATCCGCAGCCTGCAGGGCTTCCACACCGACACGGTCGAGCGGATGAAGGTGGCGCGGGCAATGCAACTGGCGCTGCTGCCCTCCGACTCGCTGCGCGCCGAGCTGCAGCGGCGCTACGGCGTGCGGCTCGATCATCATTTCGAATCGAGTTCGGAGCTGGGCGGCGACCTGTGGGGGGCGCGGACGCTCGGCCCGCACCGCTTCGCGGTGTTCCTGTGCGACTTCACCGGGCACGGCGTGGCAGCGGCGCTCAACACCTTCCGCCTGCACGCGCTGATGGCGCGCATCGAACTGCCCGGCGACGACCCGGCGGCGATGCTGGGAGCGCTGAATGGCCTGCTCGCCGGACTGCTGCCGGAAACGCAATTCGCCACCATGCTGTACGCCGTCATCGACACGGCGGCCGACCGCCTCGTCTACGCCACCGCCGGCGCGCCGCGTCCGCTGATCGGCACGCCGGACGGCGGCACGCTGGTGGGCGAGAGCGTCGGCTGGCCGCTGGGCGTCTCGCCCAAGGCGACGTACCGGAACCGGGAGGTGGCGTTCCCGCCCGGCTCCTTCCTGTTCCTGTTCTCCGACGCGCTGTACGAGTCGCGCGACTGGGAGGGGCGCCCCTACGGGTATGAGGGCGTGCAGGAGCTGCTGCGCTGGTCCAACCGGGAACACGAGGGAGAGAACGTGCTGGCATCCCTGTTGGAGCGCTACTTCGCGGTGATGCCCCGCCCGCTGGCCGACGACCTGACGGCGATCTGGATCGGGCGGCACAGGGGCGGTTAGACGTCCCTGTGCTTGGCGATCTCGATGGTGCCGACCACCGTGTTGCCGCAGCCGAGGTATTGCAGGTCGTCGAAGCTGACGCCGCGTGCGAGCGCGATGCCGCGGCCGTGTGCGTCCTGCGCGCGGGCGGCGTCCATGTCGAGGTAGGCGCGCCAGTCGAAGCCCTGGCCCTGGTCGGATATCGTGTAGGTGATGCGTGCGGCGTCGCGTTCGACGCGGACGGTGGCGTGCTTGTCGCGGTTCTCGGCCAGCGCCAGCCGCGCCGCGATCTCGCGCTTCAGCATGTTCGACGCCTTCAAGCGGCTCTTGGTGGCGAAGCCGATGCCGAGGTTGCCGTGCTCGACCGCGTTCATCAGAAGCTCCATCAGGCCGAACGTCAGCTTGCGCGCGTTCGGGCTGGCGGCGGCGAGCGTGATCGCCAGGTTGTGCGCGTCGCGCGGCGTGCGCAAGCGGAAGCAGCCGGATTGCAGCAGGCCCATGGCGTCGGTGCGGGCGCGCGCGTCGCCCTCCAGGCGCTTGAAGCGGGTGTAGTCCTCCACCGCCGCCGCGGCGACCGAGCGCAGGAGTTCGCCGTCGTAGGGCTTGGTCAGGTAATAGAAGACGCCGGCCTGGATCGCCTCCGCCACGTCGCTGGAGGTATCGGCGATGGTCTGCATGATCACCGGGATCTGCGCCAGTTCGGGATCGCCCCGCAGCACCTCCAGGAAGGCGAGGCCATCCATGCCCGGCATGCGCCGGTCGAGCAGGATGACGTGCACGTCGTGGCGCCGCGACTTCAGGATCTTCCACGCCTCGGCCCCGTCGGCGGCGTCGACGGTGGCATAGCCCAGGCGCATCAGATGGCCGGCGACGATGCCCCGGTTCATCTCCTCGTCATCGACCACGAGGGCCGTCACGGGACCTGCCATGGCTCTGCTCACTGCGCGGGGACAAGGCTGCGCCGACCGGCGCGACCAAGGCGACATAATCCCAGGCAGTGTTAAGAAAGGGTTGGCGCGACGATCGGTGCTTCCACCACCGCGGGTGGGGCGTGCTGGCGGCGCACGCGCTCCAGCGCGATGGCCAGCGCGTCCACGGCGTTCATGTCCGCGCCCGCCGCGTCGCCGCGGCGGGCTGCCGTGACGATGCGAGCGGCGGCTTCCGCCACCTCCCGGAAGCCGACGCTGCCGGCGGAACCCTTCAGCGCGTGCGCCTCCCGGCCGGCCCGGTCGAGATCGCCGTCGCGGACGGCTTCCCGGAGCAGCCGGAGGTGCGCGGGTCCGTCGCGGAAGAAGGTCTGCATCAGGCGGGCGAAGCCGTCGGCGCCCATGACGTCGCGCAGTTCCTCGACCTTGGCGTGGTCGACGGTGGACACGGCCGGCGGCAGCGGCGTGCCGGTGGCGGCCTGCGCCACACCCGGCGTGCAGCCGCTGCGCCGCCCGGCCCAGCGCTGCACCATGGCGAGCAACTGTTCGGAATGGATCGGCTTCGACAGGTAGTCGTCCATGCCGGCGGCGAGGCAGGTCAGGTCATCGCCGCGCATGGCGTTCGCCGTGATGGCGACGACGGGCACCCGGGCGCGGTCGCCGGGCAGCCGGCGGATGGCGCGGGTCGCCTCCAGCCCGTCCATCTCCGGCATCTGCACGTCCATCAGCACGAGGTCGTAGGGCAGGGACTGCACGGCGTCGATCGCCTGCGCGCCGTTCGATACCGCCTCGGCCACGTGGCCGGCACGGCGCAGCAGGGCCAGGGTGAGCTGCTGGTTGACCGGATTGTCCTCAGCCACAAGGATGCGGCAGCGCCGCGCCCCAAGCGGCGCGCCGGCTGCGGCGGCGGATTCCGATATCGGGGGCTCGGAGATCCGGGACTCCGGGGTGGGCGGCTCGGTGTCGAGCAGGCGGGACAGGCAGGCCTTCAGCGACGCCAGCCGGACCGGCTTGGCGAGCCGCGCCGCCACGGGGGCCTCCCCGGTGTCCTCGTCGGCCCCTTGCGAGGAGGCGAGGGCGAGGCGCAGGCGGGCCAACTCCGGTGTCGCGCGGATGCGCGCGGCAAGGTCCACCCCGCCGGCCCCGGGCATGCGATGGTCGAGGATGGCGGCGTGATAGGGGCGGGGACCGGCGGCGGCGGCGCGGAGCCGGGCGAACGCCGCGTCCGCATCGCCGGCGCAATCCGCATCGATGCCGAAGGCGGCGAGTTGGCGGACCAGCAGGTCGCGGTTGGTCGCCACGTCGTCCACCACCAGGACCCGGCGGCCCTGCCAGTCGGGCGCCGCCGCGTCGAGGCGGGCGGCGCCGGCGCGCAGCGGCACGGTGAACCAGAAGATGCTGCCGTGGCCGGGCGCGCTCTCCACGCCGATCTCGCCGCCCATCAGTTCGGTCAGGCGCCTGGAGATGGCAAGGCCGAGGCCGGTTCCGCCCTGGCGCCGCGCGGCGATGGGGTCGACCTGCGAGAACATGGTGAACAGGCGGTCTTGCTGGCTCGGCGCAATGCCGATGCCCGTGTCGCGCACCTCGAAGCGCACCCGCACGAGGGCGTCGTCGACCGCCTCCTCGGAGAGCAGGATGGTGACGCTGCCCTCGTCGGTGAACTTCACCGCGTTGCCGGCGAGGTTGATCAGGATCTGCCGCAACCGCGCGGCGTCGCCGATCATCGGCCCGTGCAGCGTCGGCGGCACGAAGCTGGCGAGGCTGACGCCCTTGGCGAGCGCGCGGGAGGCCAGGATCTCCACCACGCTCTCGACCAGTGGCACCAGTTCGAACTCGGCCTCATCCAGCGACAGCTTGCCGGCGTCGATCTTCGAGAAATCCAGGATGTCGTTGATGATGACCAGGAGCGATTCGGCGGAATCGCGGATCGTCGCGGCGTAGGAGCGCTGCTCCTCGGCCAGCGGCGTGTCGAGGAGCAGCCCGGCCATGCCGATCACGCCGTTCATCGGCGTGCGGATCTCGTGGCTCATGGTCGCCAGGAATTCCATCTTCAGGCGCTGGCCGGCCTCCGCCCGCTCCTTCGCCTCGCGCAGGTCCTGCTCGGCCCGCTTGCGCTCGGAC
>DASPIO010000129.1:0-8162 GCA_035629155.1 Azospirillum sp.
CCGGGATGACCTTTTCCACCGTCTTCGACGGCGCCGGCATGTCCCAGGCGGCCAGGAACGCCATACCGCCGCCGATGACGACCAGCAGCAACAGGATGAGGACGGACAGGGCGCGGCTCATGGTTCGGGACGATCCGGTGCTTTGGGACAGGCGGGAGCGACGCGGACCTACCACGGCAGGACGCCGCAGGGGTTGGGACAAGGATGCGCTTTCATGCTAAAGACGCACACCCGCCTGCGACCCGGCCGGTCGTAGCCCGTTCGGAGCGACACTCTAGCCCCGGCTGGCGGCGCAGGCAACAGGAACACCCGCTTCGAGCCCACCGGAGACCAGTGCCGCCATGATCGACCGCCCCACGCCCTCCGCGCCGGACCGTCCGGCACCGACCGCGCGGCACCCCGGCAGCCCGGCCACCGGCGGGCTGCCCCGGACCGTGGTGCTGGTCGGGCTGATGGGTGCCGGCAAGAGCGCCATCGGCCGGCGGCTGGCGGCCAGGCTCGGCCTGCCCTTCCGCGATGCCGACGCCGAGATCGAGGCGGCGGCCGGCTGCACCATCGAGGAGATCTTCGCCCGCGACGGCGAGGCCGGCTTCCGCGCGGGCGAGCGCAAGATCATCGCCCGCCTGCTGACCGAATCGCCGGTGCACGTGCTGGCCACCGGCGGCGGCGCCTTCATGGACCCACAGACGCGGGCACTGATCCGCGAGCGCGGCCTGTCGGTGTGGCTGCGCGCCGATCTGGAGATCCTGCTGGCCCGCACGGCACGGCGCACCAACCGGCCGCTGCTGAAGAAGGGCGACCCGCGCGAGATCCTGTCCCGCCTGATGGAGCTGCGCTACCCCGTCTACGCCGAGGCCGACCTGACGGTGGAAAGCGACGAGAATCCGCCCGAATACACCGTGGAACGCGTGATGGAAGCGCTGGAGGCCCACGTCGGCCACCCGCTCGCCCGCGCCGCGCGCCACCCCGAGGAGAAGCACTGATGAGCGAAACCGTCCGCGTCGACCTCGGCGCCCGCAGCTACGACATCCTGGTGGGCGACGGCATCCTGGCCCAGGCCGGCGCCCGCATCGCCGGCATCACGCGCGGCCGCGCCCCCATCGTCGTGACCGACGACCATGTGGCGCAGCACCACCTGCCGACGCTGGAGCGCACGCTGCGGGAATCCGGCCTGGACGCCGGCACGCCCATCATCCTGCCGGCCGGCGAGAAGACCAAGGACTTCGCCCACCTGGAACGGCTGATGGACGCCGTGCTGGGGCGGGGGATCGAGCGCTCGGCCGTGCTGATCGCGCTGGGCGGTGGCGTCATCGGCGACATCACCGGCTTCGCCGCCGCCATCGCGCTGCGCGGCATCGACTTCATCCAGGTGCCGACGACGCTGCTGTCGCAGGTGGACAGCTCGGTCGGCGGCAAGACGGGCATCAACACCCGGCATGGCAAGAACCTCGTCGGCGCCTTCCACCAGCCGCGCCTCGTGGTGGCCGACACCGCCACGCTGGACACGCTGCCCCGGCGCGAGGTGCTGGCCGGCTACGCCGAGGTGGCGAAGTACGGCCTGATCCGCCTGCCCGACTTCTGGGACTGGCTGGAGGCCAACGGATCCCGCGTCGTCGAGGGCGACAGCGAAGCGCGCCGCCACGCCGTCAAGGTGAGCTGCGAGGCCAAGGCCGCCATCGTCGGCGTGGACGAGCGCGAGAGCGGCGACCGCGCGCTCCTCAACCTCGGCCACACCTTCGGCCACGCGCTGGAGGCGGCGACCGGGTACGGATCCCGGCTGCTGCACGGCGAGGCGGTGGCGATCGGCATGGTGATGGCGTTCGACCTGTCGGTGCGCCTGGGCCTGTGCCCCGGCCAGGACGCCGTGCGCGCGCGGCGCCACCTGGGGGCCGTCGGCCTGCCCACCAAGCCCACCGATGTGCCCGGCGTGGCGTGGGACGTCGACGAGCTGATCGCCTCCATGGCCAAGGACAAGAAGGTGAAGGACGGCCGCATCACCTTCGTTCTGACCCGCGGCATCGGCCACGCCTTCACCCAGCGCGACGTCGACCCGGAAGCGGTGCGGGCGCTTATGGCGGAGGCGGTCAGCAAGTAAGGAATCGTTCCGAATTTGGGAACTTCGCATTGTTCCCAGATTCGGAACGTGCTACGATACCTTATGCAGGTCATCGCCCTCCGCACGCTCCGGCAGTTCTGGGAGAAGCACCCCCGAGCGGAAACGCCGTTGCGGATGTGGCACAGCGTCGTGCGCCAAGCGTCCTGGCAGGGGCCGGCGGACATCAAGAGTGATTTCGGGGCGGCGGTGGATTTCGTCGCCGACAGCCGCGTGATCTTCGACCTTGGTGGCAACAAGTACCGCCTGATTGCCCACGTCTCGTATCGGTTTAAGCGCGTGCTCGTGAAGTTCGTCGGCACGCACGAGGAATACGACGGCATCAATCCGAGGACCGTGTGATGATGGATATTCGGCCGCTGAAAACGGAAGCGGACTACGACCGGGCTCTTACGGAGATCGAGCGCTACTTCGAGAACGAGCCTGAGCCCGGGACGCCGGAGGCTGACCGCTTCGACATGCTCGCGCTGGTAATCGGCGATTATGAGGCGCGGCACTGGCCGGTTGAACCGCCCGAAGCTCCGGACGCGTTGCGCGCACACATGGAACAGACCGGTCGCCAGCAGAAGGATCTGGCTGAACTGCTCGGCTCGAAGGCCCGCGCGTCAGAGGTTTTGAACCGCTATCGGCACCTGACGCTGGAGCAGGCATGGAAGCTCCATCGGGAATGGCGCATTCCCGCCGAGGTGCTGATCCGCCCCTATCCATTGCGCCGCCGCCCCGGCCGCAACAGCCCGGCAACGGTTCCTCCGCCAGCCGGGTCGGCGGCCTCCCGGCATACCTGACCCTCCCCCATGGACCCCACGCTCGACCTCGGCGCCGCCCTGACCGAAGACCTCACGCTGTGGCTGTCGGCGCTGGCGATCATCGTCCTCCTGGCGCTGTCGGCGTTCTTCTCCGGATCGGAGACGGCGCTCACCGCCGCCTCGCGGCCGCGCATGCACCAGCTGGAGAACGAAGGCAGCGCCCGCGCCCGCCTCGTCAACCGCCTGCGCGAAGACAAGGAGCGACTGATCGGCGCCCTGCTGCTGGGCAACAACGCGGTCAACATCCTGGCCTCGGCACTGGCCACCAGCGTGCTGATCCGCCTGTTCGGCGACACCGGCGTCGCCTACGCCACCATCGGCATGACGGTGCTGGTCGTCGTCTTCTCCGAGGTGATGCCCAAGACCTACGCCATCAATCACGCCGACCGCACGGCGCTGGCGGTGGCGAAGCCGGTGCGGGCGCTGGTGCGCGTGCTCGCCCCCATCACCGCCGCCGTGGCGTGGCTGGTGGCGCGGCTGATGCGCCTGTTCGGCAGCGACATCCGCACCGTTTCCGTCGGTTCCTCGGCCGAGGAGCTGCGCGGCGCCATCGAGCTGCACCGCGGCGAGGAACCGACCGAGGAGGACGAGGAGACCCGGCACGAGCGCGCCATGCTGCGCTCCATTCTCGACCTCGCCGAGGTGTCGGTGGCCGAAATCATGACGCACCGCCGCACCCTGGTGACCATCGACGCCGGCCTGCCGCCGGCGCAGATCGTCGACGAGGTGCTGGCCAGCCCCTACACCCGCCTGCCGCTGTGGAAGGACGAGCCGGACAACATCGTCGGCGTGCTGCACGCCAAGGCGCTGCTGCGCGAGGTGCGCGCGCACGGCGGGCAGCTCGACCCGCTCGACGTCGTGGCGCTGGCGGCGCAACCCTGGTTCATCCCGGACACCACCACGCTCCTCGACCAGCTCCAGGCCTTCCGCGAGCGGCGCGAGCACTTCGCCCTGGTGGTCGACGAGTACGGCACCCTGATGGGCGTGGTGACGCTGGAGGACATCCTGGAGGAGATCGTCGGCGACATCTCCGACGAGCTGGACGTGCAGGTGGCCGGCGTGCGCCCGCAGCCCAATGGCTCCTACGTCATCGACGGCTGGGTGACCATCCGCGACCTGAACCGCGAGTTCGAATGGCGCCTGCCGGACGAGCAGGCCTCCACCATCGCCGGGCTGGTGCTGTACGAGGCGCGCATGATCCCCGAAGTGGGGCAGGTCTTCACCTTCTATGGATTCCGCTTCGAGATCCTGCGCCGCCAGCGCCACCAGATCACCGCCGTGCGCGTCACCCCGCCGGCCGATCTGGAAACCCGACGTTCCACGCTTTGAATGGCCGCACCTTGAACGCGGCGGTCGCCACCGCAACATTCCATTGGCACGACTGATTGTCGCGCACCGGACGCAATGTTGGGGTTGGGGAGACGATCCATGCCGAACCGCACGCTCATGCCCGACGTCATCAAGGACCAGACGCTCACCTGCCTGACTGCCGACGCCGGCGTGCGCGAGGCCGCGCGGATCATGGCGGAGCGCCGGATCGCCGCCGTTCTGGTCACCGAGGGTCGGCGGCTCGTCGGCATCTTCACCGAGCGCGACCTGACCACCCGCGTGGTCGCCGCCGGGCGCGACCCCGACACGACACGCCTGTCGGAGGTGATGACCGCCAACCCCGACACGCTGGGTCCCGACGCGGCCGCCGGCGTGGCGCTGGCCCTCATGGAACGGCACCGCTACCGCCACCTGCCGGTGGTGCGGGACGGCGAGGTGGTCGGCATCGTCTCCATCCGCGACCTGTTCGCCGTGGTGCGCACGCACCTGGAGGAGGAGATCAAGGACCGCGACGCCTTCATCTTCGGGTCCCAATACTCGCTCGAGGTCTCGCCCTGACGGCGTCCGTCCGACGGTGATGGCAGGATTGCGGCGGGGTGCCTTGACCCAAGTGTTAGCCCCGCCGATATTCGCTGCACCGCATGGTAGCGGTGTCGAGAGCGAAGGAACGTCCATGCCGTTGTCCGAACCCGCCGCGCGCGAGCACATCCACACCCGCGAGGTGGTCTGCCGCGGGTATCGCCGCGCCGACGGGCTGTGGGACATCGAAGGCCACCTGACGGACGTGAAGAGCTACAGCTTCAACACCGAGCAGCGCGGCCGGCTGGAGCCGGGCGACCCCGTGCACGAGATGTGGATCCGCCTGACGGTGGACGACCGCCTGACCGTGCACGCCGTCGAGGTGGTGACGGAGAAGAGCCCCTACCAGGCCTGCGGCGACATCACGCCCGATTTCCAGAAGCTGGTGGGCCTGAACGTCACCAAGGGCTGGACGCGCGCGGTCAAGGAACGGCTGGGCGGCGTGCACGGCTGCACCCATCTGGTGGAACTGCTGGGCCCCGTCGCCACCACGGCGTTCCAGACCGTCTTCCCGCTGCTCTCCCGCGAGGCGGAGGAGCGCGCCAAGGCGGAGGGCACACGCCGGGTCTCGCACGGCCGCCCGCCGCTCCTGGACATGTGCCACATGTTCCGCAGCGATGGTGAACACGCCCGCCGCCACTGGCCCGAACACTACACGGGCAAGCGCGAGGACGACGCGGCGGCCGATTGAGCGCGTAGGTTGGGGTGAAACCCAACAGCCCTCGCGTCGCAACCACGTTGGGTTTTCGGCCGCGCCTCAACCCAGCCTACGAAGCCCAACCTGCAAAAACGTCGGAACCGTTCACGCGTCCAGGTGCGCCGGGCCGGCCTGCGGCTTGCTGCTGACGCCCGGCGGCTTCCCTGAACCGGAGAAGCCCGGCCCGTCGCCGCCCGGCGGTTCGCCGCCCTCGTCGGTCGGCGGATCGCCGCCCTCGCGCGCCGGCATCGCGAAGGGCGTTCCGGAGAACGGATCGCCCTCGCCATGCCCGGCGCGGCTGTGCCCCTCGTCGGTGGAGGCGCGGCGGTAGTACATGGCGATCAGCACCCGCACCGCCGAGGTGAGCGTCACCTTGTCGTCGTCCGCGCCGTCGCGGAGCTTCGCCTGCTGGTCGAGGCGTTCCTTGATCCGGGTGCACAGTTCGTGCACCGACAGCCCTTCGCGGCGCGCGATGTCGTCGAGCGCATCCCACATGGACGGCTCCAGGCGCATGCTGGTGCGATGGCCGCCGACCATGATGTTGCGGCTCTGCAAACCGGACACGACCGAGGTGTGCTCGGCCTTCCGCTTCGTCTTCGGCCCCCGTCTCGCCATGCGCTGCCTTCCCCCCGTGCCGGCCGGGCGGAACGCGGTCCCGACGCGGCGCGATAAATGGTGCACACTTCGCACTTTACTAAACGAGGCGCGAAATGCAACCCACGCTGCATCCATCTCTGCCGTTGCACCCGATATAATCACCTAATAGTTGCATGCGTATGTATGCTATTCCGCCCGCTCCGCGCGGGAACTGGCGGAATCCGGTGCTTCAGCGGTCTTCCTGCGGAGTCAGCGTGCTCAGCACCAGCGCGTGCACGCGCTCGGCCATTTCGTCCTTCAGGAGCGCGTAGACCATACGTTGGCGTTCGACGCGCGTCTTGCCCTCGAAGGCGGCGGAGACGACGGTGACGCTGAAGTGGGTCTCGCCCTCCGGCCGGGCCCCCGCGTGGCCGGCGTGGCGCCCGGAGTCGTCCACCACCTCCAGCCGTTGCGGCGCCAGGCCGTCGGTGAGGTTGCGGCGGATGCGTTCGGCGTAGGTCATGATGTTCCTCGATGAGACGGTTCGCGGACAGGGGACCGCCGAACCGCGGCGCTGTCAAGGCGGGCGCGCACACCCCTCCAGGCAGCCATGCCGCGCTTGCCAGAGCGTCGGCGCCTCCCCATACTCAGCCGATGCACCGCAATCGTGCCCGCGTCGCCGACCAGCGAATCTACGACCAGCCGCACCGCGCCCTGCGCGCCTGCGACCATCCCGGCTGCTCCAGCGAAGGCGCGCACCGCGCACCGAAGGGCCGCGACCGCCTGAACGAGTATTTCTGGTTCTGCCTGGACCACGTGCGCGAGTACAACAAGGCGTGGGACTACTACGCCGGCATGTCGGCCGACCAGATCGAGCGCGAGGTGCGCAAGGACACCACGTGGCAGCGACCGACCTGGCCCATGGGGTTCTGGCGAGTGCAGGAGAAGTTCCTGCGCGACCGCGCCATGCACGGCTTCGGGTTCGAGTTCGGCCGCGACGCCGGCACGGATGGCGGCGAGGAGCAGGCGGAACGCCGCCGCGCCGCCCGCACCCCGGAGGAGGAGGCGCTGATCCTCCTTGAACTTTCCCCGCCGGTGGACTTCCCCCGCATCAAGGCCCGCTACCGCGAGCTGGTGAAGATCCACCACCCCGACGCCAACGGCGGCGATCGCGAGGCGGAAGAGAAGCTGAAACAGATCAATCAGGCCTACAACACCCTAAAAGCCTGTTATGGTGTATAAGGACTGACCAATCGAGCCGGCACCGCCGTCCGCCGGGAACCGACGCGAAACGACAAGACCCTCCCATGCCTTCTCCTGGAGCCTCGCAGGCCACCTCGGCCAAGTTCGATCACGTGCCGGACATCAAGCTGTCGGTGCGCCAAACCTTCGGCATCGATTCGGATTTGCAGGTGCCGGCGTTCAGCCAGCGCAGCGAACACGTGCCCGACGTCGACGACGCCTACCGCTTCGACCGCGACACCACGCTCGCCATCCTCGCCGGCTTCGCCTACAACCGGCGCGTGATGATCCAGGGCTATCACGGCACCGGCAAGTCCACCCACATCGAACAGGTGGCCGCCCGCCTCAACTGGCCGTGCATCCGCGTGAACCTGGACAGCCACATCAGCCGCATCGACCTGATGGGCAAGGACGCCATCGTCCTGCGCGACGGCCAGCAGGTCACCGAATACCGCGAGGGCATCCTGCCCTGGGCGCTGCAGCACGCCTGCGCGCTGGTGTTCGACGAATACGACGCCGGCCGGCCGGACGTGATGTTCGTCATCCAGCGCGTGCTGGAGGTGGAGGGCAAGCTGACGCTGCTCGACCAGAACCGCGTGATCCGCCCGCACCCGGGCTTCCGCCTGTTCGCCACGGCGAACACCGTGGGCCTGGGCGACACCACGGGCCTCTACCACGGCACGCAGCAGATCAACCAGGGCCAGATGGACCGCTGGAACATCGTGGCCACGCTGAACTACCTTCCGCACGACGCGGAGGTGGACATCGTGCTGGCCAAGGTGCCCAGCTACGACACGCCCAGGGGCCGCGAGACGGTGAG
>DASPIO010000130.1:0-7197 GCA_035629155.1 Azospirillum sp.
CGGCGAAGATCTTGAAGTTGGCCGCCCCGCGCGGGATGTCGATGTGCGAGGCGAGCGAGCGCGGCTTGCCGGTGTCGGCGCACTCGGCGGCGAGGAACTCGTCGAAGCGCCTGGTGATGCCGTCGGCGACCTTGTGCAGGACGGCGGAGCGCTCCTCCTGGGTCATGCGCCCCCACGGCCCCGTGAGCGCGGCGCGCGCGGCGGCAACGGCGGCGTCGACGTCGGCCCGGGAGGCCTCGTGCACCACCGAGATCAACGAGCCGTCGACCGGCGAGCGGTTCTCGAACGTCCGGGCGCCGCTGCCCGCCGTGTACCCCCCGTTGATGAAATGCAGAACCTTCCCGGCCGTCGCGGTCATGGGCGCGCCCCTGTCAGTGTTTGTCGTGCGGCGACGCGTCGGGCGCTGGAACAGCGCCGCGCGCCGGCTGTCGTCATGAATCTATGAGAAACCTCAGCAGCTCCGGATGTCAAACAGAAAATCGATAATTTTCGCGCGGAGCACCAGTGCCCCCGCTCCCGCGGGGTTTGCGCACGGCAAAACGCCGGGCGGCACGCGCGTGCCGCCCGGCGCCCGCCATCGAGGCCCGCCAACGAGAAAGCCGTGTCAGCGCACCCTATCAGCGCACCAGGGTCGCCAGGGCGAAGCCCTCGTCGGCCGCCTGCTCGGGCGTCACGGCAACCGCCTTGTCCAACAGCTTGCGGCCGAGCATGTGGTCCGGCGCCCGGTTGACAGAGTCGATGGCGACGAGATCCCCGCCCCGGAAGTAGAAGACGGAGAAGCGCTGCCCGGCGACGGAGCCGCGCACCGCAACCCGGTCGTGGCCGGCCGAGAGCCCGACCATCTGCAGCTTGACGTCGTACTGGTCCGACCAGAACCATGGGGCCGCGGTGAACGGGCGCTCCTTCCCCAGCAGCGCCGCGGCGGCCGACTTGCCCTGCTCGACCGCGTTCTGCACCGATTCCAGGCGCAGCAGCCCGTCCCCCACCCGCCGCGCCGTGCAGTCGCCGGCCGCGACCACCAGCGGATCGGATGTCCGCGCACAAGCGTCCACGACGATTCCCCGGTCGCACTCCAGCCCGCAGGCTTGGGCCAGTTCCGTGTTCGGGATGATGCCGACGCCCACCACCACAAGATCGGCCGGATGCATCCGGCCGTCGGCGGTGCGCACGCCGCTCACCCGCCCGCCGGCCCCCTCGACCGCCGTCACCGCGGCATCCAGTTCCAGCGTCACGCCGTGCGCCGCGTGCAGCGTGGCGAAAAACTCCGACACCGGTGGGGCGGCGACCCGCGCCAGCAGCCGGTCGGCCGCCTCCAGCACGGTGACCGCCCGGCCGTGCTTGCGCGCCGCCGCGGCGACCTCCAGCCCGATGAAGCCGCCGCCGATCACCACCACGCGGCCCGCCGCCTCCAGCGCCGCCGCGATGCGCCGGGCGTCGTCGAGGGAGCGCAGCGCCAGCACGCCCTCCAGTTCCGCCCCCGGCACCGGCAGCGGCCGGGCGCGTGAACCGGTGGCGAAGGCCAGCCCGCGATAGCCCAGCGTGCGCCCGTCAACCAGCCGCACGCACCGCGCGGCGCGGTCGACGGACGCCACGGCCACGCCGGTGACGAGGGCGATGCCCTTGCGCTCCAGCGCCTCCGGCCCGCGGATGGTCAGCTGCGCCTCGTCCGCGTCGCCGCACAGCATGGCCTTGGACAGCGGCGGCCGGTGGTAGGGGGCGTGCGGCTCGTCGCCGATCAGGGTGACCGGGCCGCCGTACCCCTCGGCGCGCAGGGACTCGGCCACCTGCAGCCCGGCCTGGCCCGCGCCGATGATGACCATGCCCCCATCATCAGGGGCACCGGCGGCGCCCATCAGCTCTGCGCCTCTGGGAGGCGCACGACGAGGCCGTCCAGGGCGGACGTCACCTTGATCTGGCAGGACAGGCGGCTGTTGGGTCGCCGCTCCGACGCGGTGCTGTCGAGCATCTCCTCCTCCGTCTGGCTGGGCGGGGCGAGGCGGTCGAGGAATTCCTCCTCAACGTAGCAGTGGCAGGTGGCGCAGGCGCAGGAGCCGCCGCATTCCGCCTCGATGCCCTCGACGCCGTTGCGCACGGCGCCCTGCATGACCGTCCAGCCCTCCGGGATGTCGACGACCTGTTCGGCGCCGCCGTGTTCGATGAAGGTGACCTTCGCCATGGCGTATCTCTCCCCGATGGTTAGGCGACCGCCAGATCCAGGCGCGTCGGGCTGCGGAAGGTGGTGGAGGGCATCCAGGGCAGGTGCTCCTGCACGCGGGCGAACTCCGGCACGCGCTTCAGGAACTCCTCGAACGCCACGCGGGTGGCGAGGCGCGCGAAGGAGGTGCCGAGGCAGGCGTGCACGCCGCCGCCGAAGCCCAGGTGCCCCTTGGGCTTGCGGTCGATGTCGTAGACGTCCGGGTTCCGGAACTGCCGCTCGTCGCGGTTGCCCGCACCGTAGGCGAGGCAGACGAAGTCCCCCTCGCGCATGGTCTGGCCGTGCACCACCGTGTCCTTCTGCAGGCAGCGGCGGAAGCGCTGGGCCGAGGTGTTGAAGCGCAGCGACTCCTCGATCGCGTCGGGGATCAGCGCCGGGTTGGACGCCAGCCGGCGGCGGGCGTCGGCATGGTCGGCGAGGTTCAGCGCGAACATGGTCAGGAAGCCCGACAGCGATTCGATGCCGGCCATGATCAGCGTGGTGATGGTCATCTGCACCTCGCGGTCGGCCAGCTTCTCGCCGTCGATCTCCGCCTGGATCAGCGCGGTGATCAGGTCGTCGCCCGGCTCGCGCTTGCGCAGCTCCACCATCTGGCGGGCGTAGTCGCCCATCCACTGGAAGGCGGCGATGTGCTCCGGCCCCTTCTGGCGGGTCTTGGGGTCGGACTGCACCATCAGCACGGCCTTGTCGCGCACCTCGCGCTCGTTCTCGCGCGGCAGGTTGAACAGGCCGAACAGCACGTCCACCGTCACCTTGCTGGAGAAATCGGCGACGAAGTCGAAGCTCCTCTCCCCCTTCACCGCGTCCAGCGCCCGGTTGGCGGAGGCGCGCACCGGGTCGACCAGCCCTTCCACCGCCTTCTTGGTGAAGGCGAACTGGACGAGGCTGCGCAGGCGGTCGTGCCGGGGCGGGTCGGTGGTGCCCAGCGTGGCGCCGGCGCGGTTGGGCAGCTCGTCCATCAGGTTTCCCTTGGCCGAGGAATAGGTCTCCCAGTCGTTCAGCGCGGTGACGATGTCGTCGTAACGCGACAGCACCCACATGTTGGCTTCCTCGCTCCAGAAGCACGGGTGCTCGTCGCGCAGCGTCTTGTAGAAGGGGAACGGGTCGGCGTCGACGGCCGGCGAGTACGGATCGAAGCGGAACATGGCGCGGTCCTCCATCGGTCCCCGGATGCGGGGTGTTCTTGTTTCTTTGTTCGCGCCCAGGATAGTCCGCGCACTCCAGCGCCGGAATGGACGAAGGCGGCAAAAGATTGTACTTTCCGGACAAAATCGATGATCCGGAGGATTCGCGGCATGACGACGCAGGAACCGGCGGCCAACCGGCGCAACGCCATCCCGCTGTTCGCCCTCTATGGCGAGGAGGCGCAGGCCGCCGACGCCGAGTTCGTCCACGTCGAGGACATCCAGAGCCGCAGCCGCCTGTACAATTGGGAAATCCGCTCGCACGCCCACCGCGGCCTGTTCCAGACGGTCGTGGTGCTGGAGGGCGGGGCCGACGTGCACTTGGACGACCGCACGGCATCGGTGACGGCCCCCTGCGCCATCGTCATCCCGCCGGCCGTCGTGCACGCCTTCCAGTTCCTGCCGGACACGCAGGGTTTCGTGCTGACCGTGGCGGAGGCGATGCTGTTCGGCGGCCTGTCGGGGGGGGGCAGCGCGCACAGCCGCCCGCTGTTCGAGACGCTGTTCCTGGAGCCGTGCGTCGTCGACCTCGCCCGCGACCCGGTGTCCGCCGGCCGCGTCGCCGCCCTGCTGGACCAGCTGATGGCGGAGTTCCGCTGGCCGCAGCTCGGCCGCGCGATGATGTGCGAGTGGCTGGTGCGCGGCGTTCTGCTGCTGTTGGAACGCCAGCGGGCGGCAACGGCCGGCGGCACCCGGTCGGAGCGCGTGCGCACGGAGCTGTTCTCGCGCTTCCGCGCCTTGGTGGAGGAGCATTACGCCGAGCACTGGCCGGTCCCCCGCTACGCCGAGGCGCTGGGCCTGACCGAGCGCCGGCTGAACCGGCTGTGCCGCGTGCTGGTGAACCGCTCGGCCTTCGAGGTGGTGCAGGACCGCCTGCTGCTGGAGGCGCGGCGACGGCTGATCTACATCGCCGCGCCGGTGTCACTGCTGGCCTACGAATTGGGGTTCCAGGACCCGGCTTACTTCAACCGCTTCTTCAAGAAGCTGACCGGGGTGACGCCGGCGGCGTTCCGGAAACGGGAACGGGGTAGCCCATTGGACAAATCCGACAACACGAAGGAACCGTAGGTTGGGCCGCGCTGGCGCTTGGCCCAACCTACGAATCACGCCACCGCCACGGCCCCTTCCGCCGCCGGAGGGCGGCGCCCATGGCCGCCGTTGCGCACGCCGATCAGGCGGTCGAGCGTCGCATGGTCGGCCAGCAGGTCGGCGCTGCGGGCGGCGTGGGCGACCATGCCGCGCTCCAGCACCACCGCGTGCCGGGTGAGCCGCAGCGCCAGATGCGCGTGCTGCTCCACCAGGATCACCGCCATCCCCTCCTCCTCCACCATGCGGCGGATGCAGGCCTGGATCTCCTCGACGATCACGGGGGCGAGGCCCTCCATCGGCTCGTCCAGCAGCAGCAGCGACGGGTTGGTCATCAGCGCGCGGCCCAGCGCCAGCATCTGCTGCTCGCCGCCCGACAGATGATTGCCCATGTTGCGCCGCCGCTCCTTCAGACGCGGGAACAAGCCATAGACGGCGTCCACGTCCCAGCGCCCGCGGCGCGCCGCCACGGTCAGGTTCTCCTCCACGGTGAGCGAGGGGAAGATATCGCGCTCCTGCGCCACCCAGCCCAGGCCGGCGCGGGCGCGGGCGTGCGGCGGCAGGTTAAGCAACTCGCGGCCCAGCAGCTTGACGGAGCCGCCGCGCACGCGGGTGTGGCCCATCAGCGTGGCCAGCAGCGTCGTCTTGCCCATGCCATTGCGGCCCAGCAGCGCCAGCGTGTCGCCCGGCGCCATGGAAAAGGACACGCCCTCCAGCACCAGCGCCTCGCCGTAGCCGGCGTCGAGGTCCGCGACCTCCAGCAGCATCTCAGGCATGTCCGCCACTCCCCAGGTAGACGTCGCGCACGCGCTGGTCCTCGCCGATCTCGTCGGGCGTGCCCTCGCACAGCACCTCGCCGGCCACCAGCACGGTGATCCGCTCGGCGAAGCGGAAAACAAGGTCCATATCGTGCTCGATGAACAGGATGGCGATGTCGCCCGGCAGGGCCGAGATCACCTCGAACAGCTCCGCACTCTCGCGCGCCGGCACGCCGGCCGCCGGCTCGTCCAGCAGCAGCACCCTGGGCTCGGCGGCCAGCGCCAGCGCGATCTCGACGAGGCGCTGGCGGCCGTAGGCCAGTTCGCGCGTGCGCCGGGTGGCGTCGCTGCCCAGGCCCAGCCGCTCCAGCAGCGTGTAGGCCTCCTCCACCTGCGCGCGGCAGCGCTTCAGGCCGAAGTGCCACGCACCGCCCAGGCCGCGCCGCTCGCACACCGCCAGGGTGACGGCCTCCAGTGGCGTGAGGTCGGGGAACAGGGTGTTGATCTGAAAGGTGCGCGACAGCCCGCGCTTGACGCGCTGGTCGGCCGCCGTGGCCGTCACGTCGGCGCCGCCCAGCAGGACGCGGCCGGCGCTGGGCTTGTAGACGCCGGTCAGCAGGTTGATGAAGGTCGTCTTGCCCGCCCCGTTCGGGCCGATCAGCGCGTGCCGCGCGCTGACGGGAAGGCGGAAGCTGACGTTGCGGGTCACCGCCAGCGATCCGAAGTTCATGAACAGGCCCTCGGTGGCCAACGCTGCCGTGCTCATCGGGCGTTCCTCCGGCGCTGAACGAAGCGAAGCAGGTTCTCCAGCCCTCCGAGAATGCCGCCACGGGCGAACATCACCACCAGCACCAGCATGAGGCCGAGCCAGAAGAACCAGTATTGCGGGTTGGCAGAGGCCAGCAGGTCGCGCCCCACCATGAAGACGGCAGCACCAATGAGCGCGCCGTACAGCCGCCCGGTGCCGCCCAGGATCAGAATGATCAGCACCTCGGCCGAACGCTGGAAGCTCAGCACCTCCAGCGAAACGAATTCGGTGGTCTGCGCCAGCAGCGCCCCCGCCACGCCGGCCAGCGCGGCGGACATGGTGTAGACGGTGCGGATGCGGCTGCGCATGGGCGACCCGATGGCCGGCATGCGCCGCCCGTTCTCGCGGATGCCGCGCAAACTGAGCCCGAAGGGCGAATTCACCAGCCCCCGCGCCAGACAGAACATGGCGAACACCACGCCCAGCGCGTAGAGGTAGGCGGTGCGCCCGAACAGGTCGAAGCCGAACAGGCCCAGCACCGGCGCCATGGTGACGCCCTGCAGCCCATCGTCGCCGCCGGTGATCCACGATAGGCGGTTCGCCAGTTCGTGCAGCAGGATGGTGACGCCCATGGTGATCATCAGCATGGCGATGCCGTGAACCCGCACGATCAGGTGGCTGCTGGCGTAGCCGACGACCGCCGCCGCCGCCGCCGCCAGGGCGAGCCCACTGAACGGTTCCCCCCACCCCGCCTGCGCCAGCAGGCCGGCGGCATAGGCGCCGACGCCGAAGAACGCCGCGTGCCCCAGCGAGACCAGCCCCGTGTAGCCGACCAGCAGGTCGAGCGACAGCGCGAACAGCCCGGTGATCAGCACCTGGGCGCCCAGCATCAGATGGTCGGGAAACAGAAAGAACACCGCCACCGTGAAGGCCCAGAAGGCGATCTCCGGCGCCCGCCAGCGGCCCTTGTCCAGGACGGAGAGGACCGGATTCCCGGAGCGCACGAAGGGGACCATGGCCTTGGCTCCCGCCGGTTGGTCGTTGTCGGTTGTGGCGGTCACGGGACTACCTCCGTCCGAAGAGGCCGGCCGGGCGCCACAGCAGGACGCCGACCATGACGGCGTACAGCGTGAAGGCGCCGGCTTCCGGCACGTAGTACTTGCCCGCCGTGTCGCAGATGCCCAGCAGCAGCGCCGCCACCAGCGT
>DASPIO010000131.1:0-13422 GCA_035629155.1 Azospirillum sp.
CGGGCGCGCGAAGCGGCCATGGTCATAGGTCGACTTGCCGAGCAGAGTTGCCAAAATGCTATCAAAGCCGGCGGAAGACAAATGGCTGCGCAAACCGGCGGCGTCAAGCCCCGAGTCGCGTTCCGAGTCGCGCGCCAGCACCGCAATCAGCGCTTGACGGAGGTCTTCAAGCGCTCCCGGCGGGAAAGGGAGCATTCCCAGAGCCTCTCCCACCTCGTCGAACAACCCAGGATGGTTGATGACCGCGGCCAGCAACACCCGTTCGCGGGCCTGCTCCTGTGACAACCGGCGGGGATCGCCCCTTTTATGCCCCGGCGGAGGCGAGGTGCGCAGTCCGGGTTGCCCCGGTTGGTGCCGTTGCGGCGCCCGATTCGGCCCCCGTTGGCCCGGCTGCCAGGGCGCGCGCGGCGCACCGCCGGAGGCCTGCTTGCGCACCCAGCCGAACGCTTCGTCGACGCGCGCGCGCATCTCCGTCCGGTAGAAGCCCTGCACGGTGCGGTCGGCGATCTGGTCGACGCGGGCTTCCAGCGCCGCCTTGATGGCGGCCTTGGATTCGGGCGTGTCGGCGCGCCTGCCCTCCGTCTCCATGCGCCACACCGCGGCGGCGAGCGTGATGGCCTCGTCGAGCACGGCCTGCATGGCCTTGGGACCGTGCACACGGATCAGGCTGTCGGGGTCCTCCCCTTCCGGCAGGAAGGCGACGCGGGCGGAATGGCCGGGGGCGAGGTGCGGCAGGATGCGCTCCACCGCGCGCCACGCGGCGCGCCGGCCGGCGTTGTCGCCGTCGAAGCACAGGAACGGCTCTTTCTCGGCGCCGGGAATGAGCTTCCACAGCTCCTGGATCTGCGTCTCGGTCAGCGCCGTGCCCAGCGGCGCCACCGCCCCCTCGAACCCGGCGCGCACCAGCGCGATCACGTCCATGTAGCCTTCGGCGACGATCACCGGCTGGCCGTCGGCCGCCGCCTGCCGGGCGCGCGACAGGCCGTAGAGCAGCGTGCCCTTGTGGAAAAGGGGCGTGTCGGCGGTGTTGACGTACTTCGGCCCGTCGCCGTCCAGGATGCGGCCGCCGAACGCCACCACCTGGCCGCGCCGGTCGGTGACCGGGAACATGACACGGTTGCGGAAGAAGGCGAAGGGCGCACGCCCGTCGTCCGGCCGCTTCAGCAGGCCGACGGTCACCATGTCCTCGTCGGGGAAGTTCTGCTTCAGCAGGTGCTGGCGCAACGCGCCCGAATCGCCGGGCGCGTAGCCCAGGCGAAAGCGGGCGATGCTCTCGTCGTCCAGCCCGCGCTTGCGCAGGTAGTCCAGCCCGGCGCGGCCGGCCGGCGCGAAGAGCTGCTGCTCGAACCAGCGGCAGGCCTGCTCCAGCAGATCGTGGAGCGTCTTGCGCCGCTCGTAGCGCTGGCGGTCCTCCTCCGTCGGGCGCGGCACCGGCAGTCCGGCTTCGGAGGCAAGCGTTTCCACAGCCTCGGGGAAAGCGAGGTTGTCGTGGCGCATGACGAAACCGATGATGTCGCCATGGGCCCCACAGCCGAAGCAATGGAAAAAGCCCTTCTGGTCGTTGACGTAGAAGGACGGCGTCTTCTCGTTATGGAAGGGGCACGGCGCCTTGTACTCGCGGCCGGCGCGGATCAGGCGCATGCGCTTGCCGACCACCTCCGACAGCGCCAGCCGCGTGCGCAGTTCTTCGAGGAATTGGGGCGGAAAGGCCATCGGGCTCCGGTCATGCGCACGGGAAGGGCGGTACGCTATAGCAGAACGGTCAAGGCCCCGCCAACGGAGCGCGAGCTAAGCCCAAAGCCCCTCTCCCGCCCCGAGAGAGGGGGTCGAGGCTCAGTTGCCCGACAGCGCCTGCTTGACCAGCCCGCTGGCCTTGGAGAAGTCCATCTGGCCGGCGTAGCGGGCCTTCAGCTCGGCCATCACCTTGCCCATGTCCTTCACGCTGGCGGCCCCGGTCTCGGCGACCACGCCCCTGATGACGGCCATCGCCTCCTCCTCGCTCATCTGCTTCGGAAGGAAGCCTTCGATGATGGCGATCTCGGCGCGCTCCTTGTCGGCCAGCTCGGGGCGGCCGCCCTTGTCGTACAGCTCGATGGATTCGCGGCGCTGCTTGATCATGCCCTGCATCATGGAGAGCATCTCGTCCTCGCCGATGCCGTCGGTCACGCCGCGGCCGCGCGCCTCGATGTCCTTCTCCTTCAGCTTGGCGATGATCATCCGCACCGCATCGACGGTGGGCTGGTCCTTGGCGCGCATGGCGGTCTTCAGGGCCTCGCTCAGACGCTCGCGCAGCGACATGGTTCTCGTTTCCTTCTTTCCGGTCGGTCGGGCGATACCTATCACATCCCATCCCCGCAAAACGAGCGCTGGAAATCCTTCCCCCGATCGACATATACGTTGACCGGCCCACCGCTCCTGACTATTCGTCCCAGGCTTCCGCCCGCCCGAAACGGGCGGGTGCGGTGTGCCGCGCGGGCTGCATCGCCGACGCCGTCCCGCGTAAAGCCACATGTTGCCCGCGGCAGGCGTTGTTAAGGTCCGGATCCGATGCCCGACAGCAATCTCCCCGAAGTCCACACCGGTGTGCTCGTCCTCGCCGATGGAACCGTCTTCCGCGGTCGCGGCATCGGTGCCGTCGGGGATTCGGTGGGTGAGGTGTGCTTCAACACCTCGATGACCGGCTATCAGGAGATTCTGACCGATCCCAGCTACGCCGGGCAGATCATCACCTTCACCTTCCCGCACGTCGGCAACGTCGGCGCCAACCCCGAGGACGTCGAGACGACGACCCCGGCGGCGCGCGGCCTGATCCTGCGCGCCGACATCACCGACCCGTCGAACTGGCGCGCCACCCGACACCTGGACGACTGGCTGAAGAGTTTCGGCCTGATCGGTCTGGCCGGCATCGACACCCGCCGCCTGACCCGCCGCATCCGCGACCTGGGCGCGCCCAACGGCGTCGTCGCCCACAACCCGAAGGGCGAGTTCGACCTGGACGCGCTGCGCGCCAAGGCCGCCGGCTGGCCGGGGCTGGAGGGCATGGACCTCGCCAAGGACGTGTCCTGCCGCCAGACCTACAGCTGGGACGAGGCCGGGTGGACGCTGGGCAAGGGCTACGGCCGGCAGGAGAACCCGCGCTTTCACGTCGTCGCCATGGACTTCGGCGCCAAGCGCAACATCCTGCGCTGCCTCGCCGACGCCGGCTGCAAGGTGACCGTGGTGCCCGGCAGCGCCACCGCCGAGGAGATCATGCGCCACAAGCCGGACGGCGTGTTCCTGTCGAACGGCCCCGGCGACCCCGCCGCCACCGGCGAATACGCCGTGCCGGCGATCCGCGACCTGCTGAACACCGGCGTTCCGATGTTCGGCATCTGCCTCGGCCACCAGATGCTGTCGCTGGCGCTGGGCGCACGGACGGTGAAGATGGAGCGCGGCCACCGCGGCGCCAACCACCCGGTCAAGGATCTCGCGACCGGCCGCGTCGAGATCACCAGCCAGAACCACGGCTTCGTCGTGGTGCCGGAGAGCCTGCCGGCGGACGTCGAGGTGACGCACGTCAGCCTGTTCGACGGCTCCAACGAGGGCATCCGCCTGAAGGGCAAGCCGGTCTTCTCGGTGCAGTACCACCCGGAAGCCTCGCCCGGCCCGCAGGACAGCCATTACCTCTTCCACCGCTTCGTCGATCTGATGGACGGCAAGCCGCTTTCCTGAACGGAAAAGAGGTCCTGATCAGGACCTCTTCTTCGTTTCGGAGGCGCGCTCGACGCCGCCGAAGGCGGTGGTGCCGCCGCGCGTGCCGGGCGTCGAGCCCGGCTGGCCGAAATCGGTGCTGTCCGGCGTCGGTCCTTCGGTGGGGCGTCCCCCCGTCTCGCGGTGCACCTCGGTCATCGGGCCGGGGCGCTGGTCGAACGGCACGTCGGCGCCGGTCCGCCAGTCCGCCCCCCGGCCTTCGCCCGACGTAGCGTCGGACGCCGCTGCTCCGTCCGGCACGGGCGCCGTCAGTGGTCCCGGCCGTTGGTCGAAGGGCGCCCAGCCGGCAGTCTGCCAGTCGGCGCCGCGGCTTTCGGCATCGCTCCCGGCATCGTTCCCGGCGGTGCTCCCGCCGCCCTCGATGCGAGCGGCCTCCTCGGCGGCACGGCGGGTGCCGCCGGCCCGCGCCTGGCGGGAGAGGATGCCGCGCACCTCGTTCGCCCGGTCGTCCTCGGCGCGCACCAGCAGCAGGGCGCCGCCGCGCTGCACGCCTTCGGCGTAGCGCTGCATCTCCGACTCCGGCACGCCGAAGCCGGACAGCACACCGACCATGCCGCCGGCCATCGCGCCGGCGCCGGCCCCGGCCAGCGCGGTGACGGCCGATCCGGCCGCCAGGACCGGCCCGATACCGGGGATGGCCAGCGCCGATAGCCCCATCAGCAGCCCGCCGGCACCGCCGACCGCGGCGCCGATCCCGGCGGCCTGGGCTGCCCGGTCACCGGTCACGAAGCTGACGGCGTCGCGCGGAACACCGGCGGCGTCCAGCGCCTCCACGGCGCGGCGCGCGTCGTCGAGGCGGTCGTAGAGGGCAACGACGGTGGTCGTCATCGAAACCTCCTGAAAATCGGCCGGAATGCCCGATCAAAACACCAGGGCACCGGCCACCAGAATCAGCGCCGCGATGATGATCGCCGGAATCGCCATACCGCCCAGCGACCAGCCGCGCAGGCCGCTGGAGGGCGGCGTCACGGTGGGGCTGCGCTGCGTCGGCGGCACGGCGCCTTCGGCCTGCTCGTAGACGGTGCTGCGGTCCGGGCCGGTGCGGAGCGTGGCGTCGCGCACGTTCAGTGGCGAACCGGCCGGCTGCCGGGAATCGGCCATGGGGCACTCCCCCCTCGTGGTTCATTCCTCGGCCAGCCAACAGGACACTCTTTCGATTGGTTCCAGGACGGACGGCGAGCGTACCGACGTGGAAACGCACAGGGTGTGTTGTGCCTTTTCATCGACGGCGTGCTACCATCGGCGCGGCTGCCGCCCGAATCGGGAGCGGCCGGCCGATTCGCCCCGAGGTCGACACCCGAAGATCTTGACGTTGCGCGTGCACGACGCCCAGACCCGCACCGGTGCGATGCCGGCTTCCCACCGCTCGGCGGTGGCGGGCGGAATCCCGTTGCGTTCGGGGCTGGTGCTTCTGGTGCTGGCCGCACTGGTACCGGTGCTCGCCTTCGCCGGCTGGCTGGTCGCCCGCATGGCCGACACGCAGAGCGCCGCCATCGAAGAGCGCGGCCGGCATCTCGCCCAGACCCTGGTGGTCGCCGTGGACCGCGAGCTGACCGCCATGTCCTCGGCCCTCCAGGTGCTGACCTCGTCGTATCACCTGGAGGTCGGCGATCTCGCCGGGTTCCACCGCCAGGCGAGCGAGGTGCTGCGCCACAAGGACATCCGGCGCGACGGCATCCACATCGTGCTGACCGACACCGCCGGCCAGCAGATCGTCAGCACCCGCCGGCCCTATGGCGAACCGTTGCCCAAGGCGAACAGCGCCGCCCAGGTGGTGCGCGTCGCCGAAACGGGCCAGGCCCGCGTCTCCGACCTGTTCAGCGGCGCCGTCGCGCAGGTGCCGCTGGTGTCGGTCAGCGTGCCGGTCTGGCGCGACGGGCGTGTCGCCAACGTACTGTCCATGAGCATCCCGGTGGAGGTCCTGTCGGGCCTGCTGCGACGCCAGGGGCTGCCGGACGACTGGACCGCCGCCGTGCTGGACCGCACCGGCGTGTTCCTCGCGCGCACCCTGTCGCACGACCGCTTCGTCGGTACGCCGGCCGCACGCGACGCCTGGGCGATGGCGGGCGGGCGCGACAGCGGCAGCTATCGCCACACCTCGCGCGACGGGATTCCGACGTTCTATGCCTTCGCCCGCTCGGCGTTGTCGGGATGGACGGTGTCGATCGGCGTTCCGCTCGCCACCATCGAGGCGCCGATGCGGCAATCCATGCAGTACGCGCTCGGGGGGGGCGCGCTGCTTCTGATGCTCAGCATCGTGATGACGCTGGCGGTCGGCCGCCGGCTGTCCGGTCCCGTCGCCCAGCTCGCCGCTGCCGCCGAGGCGCTGGGGCGTGGCGAGACGCCGGGCGGCGCGCGCACCCTGGTGCGCGAGGTCAACGCGGTGGGGGCGGCGCTGCGCGACGCGGCGCTCCGGCTGGACGACGGCGCCGCGCAGCAGCGCATGGCGATGCAGGCCGGCGGCATCGGCATCTGGCGCCTGGACGGCCGGACGGGCGAACTGCGCTGCTGGGGCCGGTCGGCCGAGATCCTGGGCCTGGGCGGCGGCATCGTCGAGGCGCCGGTCACGGATTGGATCCGCCACGTCCCGGCCGGGGACCGCGCCCGCCTGCTCGCCACCCTGCACCCGGCCGACGCTGTGGCCGGCGCCTCCGCGCCGGGTGACTTCGACCTGGAGTTCCCGGTCGAGCATCCGGACGGCGGGACCCGCTGGGCGGCGCTGCGCGGCGCCGTCCTGGGCGACGGCGGACCTGAATCGCGCCGCGCCGTCGGCATCCTGGAGGACATCACCGACCGCAAGCGCGCGCTGGAGATTCAACTGGTGGAGGCGGAAGAACGGCACGCCGCCGACCGCCGGCTGTTCGCGGCGATCATCGAAAGCTCGACCGACCTCGTGGCGGCGCTTGACCTGGAGATGCGCTTCATCCTGTTCAACGACGCCTACCAGACCGAGTTCGAAGCGATCTTCGGCCGCCGCCCTCAGATCGGCGAACGGCTGGAGGACGCGCTGGCGCACCTGCCGGACGAGCGCGGACCGGCGCTGGCGATCTGGAGCCGCGCGGTGGCGGGCGAACGGTTTACGGTGGTGCACGACTTCGGCGATTCCCGCCACGCCCGGCGCACCTACGAGATCGCCTACGACACCATCGTCGACGGGGCGGGCAAGCGCATCGGCGCCTTCCACCTTGCCCGCGACGTGACCGAACGCGAGCGCGCCCGCGCCGCGCTGACCCAGGCCGAGGACACGCTGCGCCAAGCGCAGAAAATGGAAGCGATCGGCCACCTCACCGGCGGCATCGCGCACGACTTCAACAACCTGCTCCAGGCCATCGGCGCCAGCCTCTACCTGATTGAGAGCCGCGCCACCGGGGCCGACGTGCTGGAGCCGTTGCGCATGGCGGTGAAGGCGGTGGACCGCGGCGCCACGCTGACGCAGCACCTGCTGGCCTTCTCGCGCCGTCAGCGGCTGGAGCCGCGGCCGGTGGATGTCGGCGCCCTGGTGCGCAGCATGGGCGGTCTCCTGGAGCGTACGCTGGGCGGCACCATCCGCATCGTGGCCGAGGCGGACGCCGCGCCGTGGCCGGCGCTGGTCGACCCGAACCAGCTCGAAATGGCCATCCTCAACCTGGCGATCAACGCGCGCGACGCCATGCCGTCCGGCGGCACGCTGACGATCCGCAGCGCGAACGCCCCGGAGGGGGAGGATTACGGCCGGCCGAACGGCCTGCCGCCGGGCGACTACGTCGCTATTTCCGTGCTCGACACCGGCACGGGCATGACCGATGAAGTCGCCTCACGCGCGTTCGAGCCGTTCTTCACCACCAAGGGCGTAGGACACGGCACCGGGCTGGGGCTGAGCATGGTGCACGGGCTGGCGGCGCAGTCGGGCGGCGCCGTACGGCTGGACACGCGGCTGGGAGAAGGAACCATGGTGACGCTCTACCTGCCGCGCGCCGCCGGCCCCGAAAAGGCCGAGGCCGTCCGCGACCCCGAGCCGGCGGCGGCGGCGGAGCCGATGCGCCCCACCAGCGTGCTGCTGGTCGAAGACGAGGGGCTGGTGCGCATGGCGACGGCCGCCTTCCTCGACCAGTGCGGCTTCCACGTCGTCGAGGCGGCGAGCGGGGCGGAGGCGCTGGACATCGTGCGCAGCGGCGAGCCGGTGGATCTCCTGCTCACCGATTACGCCATGCCGGGAATGACGGGACTGGAGCTGGTGCGCGCCCTGCGCGCCGAACGGCCGGACCTGCCGGCGCTGATGGTGACCGGCTACACCGAGGTGCCGCAGGCGACGCTGGCGGTGGAGGGCTTGGCCATCATCCAGAAGCCTTACCAGCCCGACGACCTGATGGCGCGCATGCGCGCCGCGCTCGCGGCCCCGATCGCCAGGTAGCGATGTCGGAGGAAGGGCCGTTCAGCCCGCCGCGGACCGAAGGTCCGCCTTGCCCGCTTTGCGGCCGGCCGATGGTGCCGGGGCCGAGCGTCAACGTGCACCATCTGACGCCGCGCACCCACGGCGGCCGGGACACGGTGACCCTGCACCGCATCTGCCACGACAAGATCCACGCCGTGCTGAGCGAGGCGGAACTGCGCGACCACTTCCACACCATCGAGCGCCTGCGCGCCCATCCGGAGATCGCCGCCTTCCTGCGCTGGGTCGCCCGCAAGCCGCCGGCGTTCGTGGACGGCCACGCGTCGGGGCGGGGCAAGCGGAAGCGGTGACGGCGCCGTGCGCGCTCACGCTCACAGCTTCGCCTTGCCTTTGATGTACTTGCCCAGCTCGCCGCCGCAGCTGCGGCTGACGCGCTGGTATTCCTGGATGGTGTCCACGCGGGCCTGCCGATCGTCACGGTTGCGGGAAAACTCCTGAAGCAGGCCCTTCAGCGCGGCGTCCAGCGGCCTGCGCAGCGCCTGCACCGCCTGCTGCTGGCTGCGCGCCCGTACCGTGCCCAGGCGCGCCGCCGCCGTCTCGATCCGGCGCCGGATCTCCGGCTGGAACTCCTTCAGCAGCGCCTCGTCGGTGGCGACGTGCTTCATCTCGTGCGCCAGCACCTCGCCATGGATGCAGGAGCCGCGCGGCAGTTCGCGTGCGACGTAGACGACGCGCTCGATGAAGCCAAAGGTGACTTTGACCGAGGAGACGGCGGCGCAGACCGAGCCGTCGCGCTGCGGCTGGAACACGGCGCCGAGCTGCGACTGCTCCCCGTACTTGGCGTGCGCGAGGCCGAGGATGTTGCCGCCGGACGCCCCGGCCGGCCCCGGCGCCCGGCCGGGCAGGCCGGCGAGCTGCGCGGTGGAGCGCGTGTCGTCGCGCCCCAGCGGCGCCGCCTGGAAATCGACCTGGACGGTCGGCCGGTCGAAGGCCGGGCAGCCGTTCGACTGGGCGGCGGCCAGACCGGGCGCGGACAGCACGACGGCCGCCACGAGGGCGGCCGCCATGGGAACACAGGCGTGGATGGGGCGCGTCATGCCGAACATGTCGGCATCCGCCCAGCCCCGCGCAAGACCGGTCAGCGGCGCCCCGGATAGAGGAAGCGCGTCTTCAGCGTGCCGTCGATCGCCTTCATGTCGGCCAGCACCTCGCCCTCGTCCACGTCGCCGTCGGCGTCGATGACGACGTAGCCCAGTTCCGGATCGGTCTGCAGATATTGCGCGGCGATGTTCAGGTTGCGGGCCGAGAACACGTCGTTGATCTTGCGCAGCACGCCCGGCACGTTGCGGTGCAGGTGCAGGAAGCGCGTCGCCCCGTCGTGCACCGGCAGCGCCACCTGCGGGAAGTTGACCGCGCCGATGGTCGAGCCGTTGTCGGAGTACTCGATCAGCTTCTGCGCCACCTCGGTGCCGATGTTGGCCTGCGCCTCCATGGTCGAGCCGCCGATGTGCGGCGTCAGGATCACGTTGGGGTGGCCGCGCAGCGGGCTGACGAACTCGTCGCCCTCGCCCGACGGCTCCTTGGGGAAGACGTCCAGGGCGGCACCCAGGATGTGCTTCGTCTCCAGCGCCGCCACCAGCGCGTCGATGTCCACCACCTTGCCGCGCGCGAGATTGATGAGGTGGGCGCCCTTCTTCATCGCCTTGAGCTGGTCGGCGCCGATCATGTTGCGGGTCTGCGGCGTGTCGGGCACGTGCAGCGTCACCACGTCGGACATGCCCAGCAGCTCGTCCAGCGAATCGACCGGCTGGGCGTTGCCCAGCGCCAGCTTGCGCACGACGTCGTAGAAGACGACCTTCATGCCCATCGATTCCGCCAGGATCGAGACCTGCGTGCCGATGTGGCCGTAGCCGACGATGCCCAGCGTCTTGCCGCGGATCTCGTAGCTGTCCTTGGCCGACTTCATCCAGCCGCCGCCGTGGACGAGGTTCGACTTCTGGAAGATGCCGCGCATCAGCATGATGACGTCGCCGATCACCAGCTCCGCCACCGACCGGGTGTTGGAGTACGGCGCGTTGAAGACCGGGATGCCCTGCTTGCGGGCCGCCTTCAGGTCGACCTGGTTGGTGCCGATGCAGAAGCAGCCGACGCAGAACAGCCGCTGCGCCGCCTCCAGCACCTTGGCCGTCAGGTTGGTGCGCGAGCGGATGCCGATCATGTGCACCGAGCCGATGCGCTCCAGCAGTTCCGCTTCATCGAGCGCGTGCGGCAGCCGCTCGACGGTGGCGTAGCCCCGCGCCGCCAGCTCGGAAATGGCGTTGTCGTGGATCCCCTCGAGCAGCAGGATCGAGATCTTTTCCTTGGAGAGCGACAGCTTGGTCACGACGGCAATCCTTCGTTCCGCAGGGCCCGTGCCGGACCATATATGCGAAAAACCTGATAAAGGCACGGGGGCGCGCGCAAGGTAGCGGCAAGCGGCGCCGTTGTCACGGGGTACGGAAGGCCTGCATGGCCGCTTGGCGCGGCGCGCGGGGCGGGTGTATGTCTCGGCGAAACGTTGGATACGGGAGACCTGGGCCATGAGCGAGACGGTGACCATCTACCACAACCCGCGCTGCACCAAGTCGCGCGAGACGCTGGAGCTGCTGCGGTCGAAGAATGTCGAGCCGATGGTGGTGGAGTACCTGAAGACGCCGCCGAGCGCGGCCGAGCTGAAGCGCATCCTGGCCGCGCTGAACAAGAGCCCGCGCGAGCTGCTGCGCGCGAAGGAGGCGGCCGAAGCGGCTATTGGCAAGGACCTGGACGACGAGGCGCTGATCGCCGCCATGGTGGCGAACCCCATCGTCATCGAGCGCCCGATCGTCGTGAAGGGTGACAAGGCCCGCGTCGGCCGCCCACCGGAAAGCGTTCTGGAGATCCTGTGAGGCGTTAACGCAGGACCATCCGCTCGATCAGCACGTCCTTGAGCAGGTCGCGGCCGGCCTCGCGGTTCACGGCGTCCTTGACCGCCTGCTTGACCCGCTCGGCCGAGCCGGGGCCGACGAGGCGCTCCTCGCCGATGTCGCGCACCCCGTCGTAGAGCCGGTCCTCGATGCGCTCGAGCCGACGCTCGACCGGCCGTTGGCTGGCCTTCGGCCGCAGTTCCAGCGTCACCTTCAGGTCCAGCGTGCGGGAACCGGAGAGCGGGAAGCGCATCTCCGGCAGGGTCTGGAAGTTGCCCCGCGGCCCCATCATGGAGACGACGCGCCGGTGCTCCAGCGCGCGGTCGACCGCCGTGGCGCCGGCGAGGCCGAGCATCACCAGCGTCGCCAGGACACCGATGATGGTGAACAGCATCCGATGCGGTGAGTGGTGGGGCGGCGGTTTTCCCCGCCCTTCCGTATGAGTTGCCGTGTGAGCGAACGCCATGGCGCGGCCTCCCTCTGGGGCCTGACCAAAGGGTACCATGGCGCCCCGGCGAATCCATCCGCCGGATTGCCGCAGCCCCTATCCGGCCACGGCGCGCAGCCGGTCCACGGCCCAGCGGGCGGCGTCCCGCACCACCGGGGACGGATCGTCGAGCAGCGCCTGCGCCGCCGGAATCCGCGCCGGGTCACCGCAGTTGCCCAGCGCCACCAGCACGTTGCGCACGAAGCGCTCGCGCCCGATGCGCTTGATGGGGGAACCGGAGAACACCTGCCGGAACGCGGCGTCGTCGAGCTGCGCCAGGTCGGCCAGCCGGGGGGCGGTCAGCTCGGCGCGCGGCAGGAAGGCGGCCTCCTTGGAACGGCTGGCGAACTTGTTCCACGGGCAGACGGCGAGGCAGTCGTCGCAACCGTAGATGCGATTGCCCATCAGCGGCCGCAGCTCTTCCGCGATCGGGCCGGCGTGCTCGATGGTCAGGTAGGAGATGCAGCGCCGCGCGTCGAGCTGGTAGGGCGCCGGGAACGCGTCCGTCGGGCAGGCGTCCTGACAGCGCCGGCAGGAGCCGCAGCGGTCCGCCCCCGGTTCGTCCGGCGGCAGGTCGAGCGTGGTGTACACCTCGCCCAGGAACAGCCAGGAGCCGTGCGTGCGGGAGACGAGGTTGGTGTGCTTGCCCTGCCAGCCCAGCCCGGCGCGCTCCGCCAGCGGCTTTTCCATGACGGGGGCGGTGTCGACGAAGACCTTCACGTCGGCCCTGAAGCGGTGGTGCATCCACTGCCCCAGCACCTTCAGCCGGCCCTTGACGAGGTCGTGGTAGTCGCGGTTGCGGGCGTAGACCGACACCACGCCGCGATTGGGTTGTGCGGCCAGCCGCAGCGGGTCATCGGCCGGCGCGTAGGAGGTGCCGAGCACGACGACGGTCCGCGCCTCCGGCCACATTGCGGCGGGGCTGCCGCGCCACGCCTGCTTCTCGGCCATCCAGCCCATGTCGCCGTGCCGCCCCTCGGCCAGGAACGCGGCCAGCCGCTCGCGCGCCTCGTCGCCCAGTTCGGCCCGCGCGAAGCCGACGGCGTTGAAGCCGATCTCCAGGGCGCGTTGGCGGATGGCGTCGCGGATGGTGGCTGGGTCGGCTGTCATCGCAAATGCCTTGCTAGCCCCTCCCCCGGCCCCGCTGGGGGAGGGATGAAAAGAAGCTAGCCCCGCCCGCGGTACGGCGGCACACCCTGGTCGGGGATCCACACGCCCTTGGGCGGTTCGCCGGACTGGTAGAAGACGTCGATGGGGATGCCGCCGCGCGGGTACCAGTAGCCGCCGATGCGCAGCCACACCGGCGACAGAACCTCCTCCAGCCGCTTGGCGATCTGCACGGTGCAGGCCTCGTGGAAGGCGCCGTGGTTGCGGAAGGAGCCGAGGAACAGCTTCAGCGCCTTGCTCTCGACCAGCCAGTCTCCCGGCACGTAGTCGATCATCAGGTGCGCGAAGTCCGGCTGGCCGGTGATCGGGCACAGGGACGTGAACTCGGGCGCCGTGAAGCGCACGAGGTATTGCGTGCCCGGATGCGGGTTGGGCACACGCTCCAGCACCGCCTCCTCCGGCGAGGCGGGGAGCCTGGTGGCTTGGCCGAGTTGCTGGAGTCCCTGGTAGATGGTCTCGCTCATGATGCCTTTTCCTTGGCCCCTTTGTGCGCCGCCTTCGGCTTCGCCAACGGGTCGGGCGTGGCGGGCACGTCGCCTTCGGCCATCGTGCGCTCCAGCTCCGTCGCGACCTCCTCGAAGCGGCCCTCCTCGATGGCGGCGCGCAGCGTGGCCATCAGGTCCTGGTAGTGTTGCAGGTTGTGCCACGTCAACAGCATCGGCCCCAACATCTCACCCGCCTTGAACAGGTGGTGCAGGTAGCCGCGC
>DASPIO010000132.1:0-6735 GCA_035629155.1 Azospirillum sp.
GGGCGGCGCCATCACCATGCTGCTGACCGACCGCAACTTCGGCACGGCCTTCTTCAACCCGGAAGGCGGCGGCGACCCGCTGCTGTTCCAGCACCTGTTCTGGTTCTTCGGCCACCCCGAAGTCTACATCATGATCCTGCCGGCCTTCGGCATCATCAGCCACATCGTTTCGACCTTCTCGCGCAAGCCGGTGTTCGGCTACCTGGGCATGGCCTACGCGATGGTGGCGATCGGCGTGGTCGGCTTCGTGGTGTGGGCGCATCACATGTACACGGTCGGCCTGGACGTCAACACCAAGGCCTACTTCACGGCGGCGACGATGATCATCGCCGTGCCGACGGGCATCAAGATCTTCTCGTGGATCGCCACCATGTGGGGCGGCTCCATCGAGTTCAAGACGCCGATGCTGTGGGCGGTTGGCTTCATCTTCCTGTTCACGGTGGGCGGCGTGACTGGCGTGGTGCTGGCCAACGGCGGCTTGGACAACGTGCTGCACGACACCTACTACGTGGTGGCGCACTTCCACTACGTGCTTTCACTGGGTGCGGTGTTCTCCATGTTCGCCGGCTTCTATTACTGGATCGGCAAGATGTCGGGCCGGCAGTATCCGGAATTCTGGGGCAAGGTGCACTTCTGGCTGACCTTCGTCGGCGTGAACCTGACCTTCTTCCCGCAGCACTTCCTGGGTCTGAATGGCATGCCGCGCCGCATCCCGGACTACCCGGACGCGTTCTGGGGCTGGAACATGGTTTCTTCCGTCGGCGCCTACATCTCTTTCGGCTCCGCGCTGTTGTTCGTGTGGATCGCCATCTACACGCTGACCCGCGGCCAGAAGGTGGAGGCGAACTATTGGGGGCCGAGCGCCACGACGCTGGAATGGACGGTCTCCTCGCCGCCGCCGTTCCATGCCTTCGAGACGCTGCCGGTCATCAAGTGATCGTTTCGTAGGTTGGGTTTTCGCCTTCGGCTCAACCCAACCTGCGACGGTTCCCGAGGGGCACGCCGGGAGGGAGAAGAACAATGACGGACATCACCGTCCAGAAAGTGACAGGCGCCACGGCGGGCGACTTCATCGAATTGCTGAAGCCGCGCGTCATGTCGCTCGTCGTGTTCACCGGCTTCGCCGGGATGGTCGTGGCGCCGGGGCATCTGCATCCGCTGCTGGCCTGCGTGGCGGTGCTGTGCATCGCCGTGGGCGCCGGGGCGTCGGGCGCCATCAACATGTGGTACGACCGCGACATCGACGCGGTCATGGCGCGCACGGCCAGGCGCCCGATCCCGTCCGGCCGCGTCGCGCCGGACGAGGCGCTGGCGTTCGGCGTGATCCTGGCGGTCGCCGCCGTGGTGGTCATGGGCCTTGCCGTCAACTGGGCGGCGGCGGCCATCCTGGCGCTGGCCACGCTGTTCTACGTCTTCGTCTACACGATCTGGCTGAAGCGCCGCACGCCGCAGAACATTGTGATCGGCGGCGCCGCCGGCGCCTTCCCGCCAATGATCGGCTGGGCGGCGGTGACGGGCGGGGTGGACCTGCCGTCGGTGCTGCTGTTCCTGCTGATCTTCCTGTGGACGCCGCCGCACTTCTGGGCGCTGGCGCTGTTCCGCAGCGGCGACTACGCGCGGGCCGGCGTGCCGATGCTGCCCGTGGTCGAGGGGCCGGAGACCACCAAGCGGCAGATGCTGCTGTACACGCTGCTGCTGGTGCCGGTGGCGGCGGCCCCGTGGTGGGTGGGCATCGCCGGGCCCTTGTACCTGGCGGGATCGCTGGTGCTGGGCGCCATGTTCGTGTGGTGCGCGGTGCGCGTCCTGCGCGGCGCCGACGACAAGCCGGCCAAGCAGATGTTCGGCTTCTCGATCCTCTATCTTTTCCTGCTGTTCGCCCTGTTGGTTGGCGAGCACGTCATGCCGGGAGGCGTCTGATGACCATGGACGACATCGAAGAACGACGGCGCCGCCTGCGTGGGCGCAACTGGGCGGTGTTCGCCGCGCTCATCGGGCTGGTGGCGCTGTTCTATCTGGTCACGATCGTGCGGATGGGCGGCTTCTGATATGAACGAGCAGGTGCGGCGGCGCAACCGCGTGGTTCTGGTCAGCCTGCTGGCGCTGGTCGCCGGCATGGTCGGGCTCGCCTACGCGTCGGTGCCGCTCTACGCGCTGTTCTGCCGGGTGACCGGCTTCGGCGGCACGACGCAGCGGGCGGAGGCGGCGCCGGGCACGGTGCTGGAGCGCACCGTCACCGTGCGTTTCAACGCCGACGTCAACGGCAGCCTGCCGTGGTCCTTCCGCCCGAACCAGCGGGAGGTGAAGGTCAAACTGGGCGAGACGGCGCTGGTCAGCTACCACGCCGAGAACCGCGGCACGCAGCCGGTGACCGGCACCGCGGTGTTCAACGTCACGCCCGACAAGGCCGGGATCTATTTCAACAAGATCGAGTGCTTCTGCTTCACCGAGCAGGTGCTGCAGCCGGGCCAGTCGATCGACCTGCCGGTGGCCTTCTTCGTCGACCCGGCGGCGGCCGGCGACGTGAACATGGAGGACGTGAAGACCATCACGCTCTCCTACACCTTCTTCCGGGCCAAGGACGCGAACCCGTCGGTGGCCCAGACCAATGAAAAGTCCACAAACGACAAGACGCCAGACGACAAGAACGGGGCGCGCCCGGCCGGCGCGCCGACGGCGAATTAGAGGGGTTGGAGGAACGATGGCCGACATCACGCACGGGCATATGCCCCATACGCACGGGCCCCACACGCACGGATCAGGCCGCGAAGGCATCCCGCAGCCGTATCACCTCGTGCGGCCAAGCCCGTGGCCGCTGCTGGGCGCGTTCGCCGGCGGGCTGCTGGCGGTGGGCGCCATTTTCTACATGCACTACAACTCATGGTTCCTGCTGATCCTCGGCTTCCTGTCGGTGCTGGCCGTCATGTTCGGCTGGTGGCGCGACATCATCAAGGAAGCCGTGGTCGAAAGGGCGCACACGCCGATCGTCAAGATCGGCCTGCGCTACGGCATGGCGCTGTTCATCGCGTCGGAGGTGATGTTCTTCGCCGCCTTCTTCTGGGCGTTCTACGACGCGGCCCTGTTCCCCAAGGTGTTCCCGGAGAACCCGCAGGGCGTGTGGCCGCCGCCGAACATCAGGACGTTCGACCCGTTCCACCTGCCGTTCATGATGACGGTGATCCTGCTGCTGTCGGGCGTCACCGTCACCTGGGCGCACCATGAGATCATCGAAGGCAACAACAAGAAGGCGGCGCAGGCGCTGGGCATCACGGTGCTGCTGGGGGTGATGTTCACCTTCTTCCAGGGGTGGGAGTACAGCCACGCCGCCTTCGGCTTCACCGAGGGCATCTACCCGTCCACCTTCTTCATGGCGACGGGCTTCCACGGCTTCCACGTGATCATCGGCACGATCTTCCTGTTCGTGTGCTGGATCCGCACGATGAAGGGCCACTTCACGCCGGGCAGCCACTTCGGCTTCGAGGCGGCGGCGTGGTACTGGCACTTCGTCGACGTGGTGTGGCTGTTCCTCTTCGTGTCGATCTACTGGTGGGGTTCCGCCGGCGGAGCGGGGGCGCATTGAGCGAGTATTATCCCACGGTCTCGGCCATCGACGCGGGCCTGCGCTGCGTGTGCCCGCGCTGTGGCCGGGGCAAGCTGTTCAAGGGGTACCTGAGCGTCGTCGACCGCTGCTCCGTGTGCGGGCTGGAACTGGCCCGCCACGACAGCGGCGACGGGCCGGCGGTGTTCCTGATCTTCATCCTGGGCTTCCTCGTGGTGCCGGTGGCGCTGATCGTCTCGCTCAACGTCGAATGGCCGCTGTGGCTGCACGCCCTGATCTGGAGCGTGGTGATCCTGGGGTTGGCGCTGGGCATGCTGCGCCCGGCCAAAGCCTACACGACGGCGCTCCAGTACAAGCACCGCCGCCACGAGATGGGGGGCTGATGAGCGCCGTGGCCGCCGAGGGCCGGCGCTTCCGCCCGTCGCTGTGGGCGACGGTGTTCACCGTGCCGGCCGTGCTGGTCATGCTGGGCCTGGGCACGTGGCAGGCGCAGCGCCTGTCGTGGAAGAACGACCTGATCCAGCGCGTGCAGGAGCGGGTGGCGAGCCCGCCCGTGCCGCTGCCCGCGACCATCGCCGATCCCGAACCCCTCGACCTGCGCCCGGTGACGGTAACCGGGCGTTTTGCGCATGAACGCGAGATGCTGCTGCTCGCCCGCCCGCGCCAGGGGCAGGTGGGGTACGAGGTGGTGACGCCGCTGGAGCGCGCCGACGGCGGGCCGCCCGTGCTGGTCAACCGCGGCTGGGTGCCGATGGACAAGCGCGACCCCGCCACCCGCCGCGATGGACAGACGGCTGGCGAGGTCACCGTCAAGGGCATCGCCCGCCAGCCGACGACGGCCGGCTGGCTGCAGCCGGACAACGTGCCGGGGACGCCTCCCAAGGACTACGTCTGGCGTCGGGCCGACACCGCGGCCATGGGCGCCGCGTCGGGCTTGCCGGCGGTGGCGCCGCTGCTGGTCGAGGCGCTGCCCGGACAGACGCCCGGCGGCCTGCCGGCGGGGATCGAGCCGCGCGTCGAGCTGCCCAACAACCACCTGCAATACGCCATCACCTGGTATAGCCTTGCGGCGACCCTGCTGGTCATCTACGTCCTCTTCCACCTCCGCCGACCACGGGAACGCGCATGACCGCCTACCAGGACCTGGAACGCCGCTTCGCCCGCATCGCCGCCATCGGCAACGCTCTGGGCATCCTCGGCTGGGACATGCAGACGATGATGCCGGAGGGGGCGGCCGAGGGCCGGGCCGAGCAGGCCGCCACCCTGTCCGTGCTGGCGCACGAGTTGGAGACCGCGCCGGAGGTCGGCGACTGGCTGGCCGCCGCCGAAACGGAAGGCGGGCTCAACGACTGGCAGGCGGCGAACCTGCGCGAGATGCGCCGCTCCTACACCCAGGCCACGGCGCTGCCCGCCGATCTGGTGGAGGCGTTGAGCAAGGCGACTTCCGTTTGCGAGATGACGTGGCGCACGGCGCGGGCGCAGGGCGACTACGCCATGCTGCTGCCCAGCTTGCGCGAGGTGCTGCGGCTGGTGCGCGAGAGCGCGCAGGCGACGGGCGCCGTGCTGGGCCTCGACCCTTACGACGCGCTGCTGGACGCGCACGATCCCGGCGCCTGCGCCGGGCGCATCGACGCGGTGTTCGACGACCTCGCCGGCTTCCTGCCCGGTCTGATCCAGCGCGTGCTCGACAAGCAGGCGGCCGAACCGCCGGAGCTGCGGCCCGAGGGGCCGTTCCCGGTGGAGACGCAGCGGGCGCTGGGCGAGCGGATGATGCGCGCCGCCGGCTTCGACTTCGCCCGCGGCCGGCTGGACGTGTCGCTGCACCCGTTCTGCGGCGGTGCCGACGACGATGTGCGCATCACCACCCGCTACGACGAGGCCGACTTCACCAAGGCGCTGATGGGCGTGCTGCACGAGACCGGCCACGCGCTGTACGAGCAAGGCCGGCCCAGGGCGTGGCGCCGGCAGCCGGTGGGGCAGGCGCGCGGCATGGCGGCGCATGAATCGCAGTCGCTGATCGTCGAGATGCAGGCGGCGCGCTCGCCGGAGTTCATCGGCTGGCTGGCGCCCGTGGCGGCCGAGGCGTTCGGCGGCACCGGCCCGGCGTGGGACCCCGACAATCTGCGCCGCCTCTACACCCGCGTGGAGCGCGGCTTCATCCGCGTCGACGCCGACGAGGTGACCTATCCCGCGCACGTCATCCTGCGCTACCGTCTGGAGAAGCAACTGGTGGCCGGCACGCTCGACCTGGGAGACCTGCCGGACGCCTGGAACGCGGGCATGGCGGAGCTGGTCGGCGTGACGCCGCCCGACGACCGGCTGGGCTGCCTGCAGGACATCCACTGGCCGGGCGGCGGCTGGGGGTATTTCCCCACCTACACGCTGGGCGCCATGACGGCGGCCCAGCTCTTCGACGCCGCCTGCCGGGCCGAGCCCGAGGTGAAGCCGGCGCTGGCGCGCGGCGACTTCGCGCCGCTGGCCGGCTGGCTGCGCGCCAACGTGCACGACAAGGGCTGCAAGCCGGCCTCGGCGGACGAGCTGCTGACCGAGGCGACGGGCCGTCCGCTGGACGCCGCCGTGTTCAAGCGGCACCTGGAGGCGCGGTACCTGGGGGTGTGAACCTCGACGTTGGACCACGCTGGCGCTTGGCCCAACCGACCGGCGCCTCACGCCACAACCGGTTCCGGCTCCGGCTTCGCGTGGGCGTGCGCGTGGGTGGCGTCGAGCAGGGTCGGCACGATCAGCACCTCGGTGTTGGGCATCGCTTCGTGCAGTTCGGCCTTCAGCTTGGCGATGGCGGCGTACACCTCGCCCATCGAACGTTCGGGCGCGAACTCCAGGAACAGCTCGACGTACATGCGCGTCCCGGCGCGGCGGGTGCGGATCTCGTGCACCTGTTCGTACTCGTCGAAGTGCACGGCCAGGGCGCGCAGGATCATCACCTGGTGGTACTCGCCCAGGCTGCGGTCCAGCAGGTCGTCCATCGAGCCGCTGAGGATCGCGTACACCGACATCACCAGCACGTACAGCAGCACCATCGACGCCAGCGGGTCCATGTAGTCGGCCCACACGCTGTCGCGGAAGACGAGGCCGCAGCCGACGGCGAAGATGATCAGGAAGTCCTCGATGGCGCCCTGCCGGCACAGCCGCCAGACGGAATCGAAGATCGGCGACGGCTC
>DASPIO010000133.1:0-2808 GCA_035629155.1 Azospirillum sp.
CATGACCGCCCGCAAGAAGCACGTCGCCGTCCTGATGGGCGGCTGGTCGGCCGAGCGCGAGGTGTCGCTGGTCAGCGGCGCCGCCGTCGCCAAGGCGCTGGAGGAGGAAGGCTACACGGTCACCGCGGTGGACGTGCAGCGCGACCTGGACGGCATCATCAGGGCGCTGACGCCGAAGCCCGACGTCGTCTTCAACGCCCTGCACGGGCGCGGCGGCGAGGACGGCACCATCCAGGGCGTGCTGGAGTTCATGGGCATCCCCTTCACCCATTCCGGCGTGCTGGCCTCGGCCATCGCCATGGACAAGGCGATGACCAAGCGCGTGCTGGAGACGGTCGGCGTGCGCTCGCCCAGGGGCATGCTGCTGCACAAGGGTGAACTGCTCGGCGGCGGCCACCCGATGGAGCCGCCCTACATCATCAAGCCGGTCGACGAGGGCTCGACCGTCGGCGTCACCCGCGTGCACCAGGGCCAGAACTCGCCGATCGGCGACGGCTGGACCTTCGGCGAGCGGGTCCTGGTCGAGGAGTTCATCCCCGGCCGCGAGCTGACCGCCGGCGTCATGGGCGACAAGCCGCTGGCCGTCACCGAGATCCAGTTCGCGGCGGAGCTGTTCGACTACACCGCCAAGTACACCGCCGGCCACGCCCGGCACATCATCCCGGCCCCGATCCCCGACGAGGTGTACGCCGAGGCGATGCGCGTTGCGCTGCTGGCGCACCGGACGCTGGGCTGCCGCGGCGTGTCGCGCAGCGATTTCCGCTGGGACGACAGCAAGCCCGGCATCGAGGGCCTGTACTTCCTGGAGATCAACAACCAGCCGGGGATGACGCCCCTGTCGCTCGTGCCGGAACAGGCCGCGCACGTCGGCATCGGCTATGGCGCCCTGGTTGGCTGGCTGGTGGAGAACGCCGCATGTCAGCACGCCTGACCGCCCCGCCACGCCCGACGCTGTCCGGCTCCGGCAAGGAGACGGCCGCCCCGCCGCGCGCCATGGCGCACGCCGCCCAGCGCGGCAACCGCCGCCGCGCGTGGCCGCGCTGGACCCGGCCGGCGCTCAAGCTGGGCCTCGTGATGCTGCCGCTGCTCGGCCTGTCGGGCGGCGTGTGGTGGACGTGGAAGCAGGCGAACGTCGGCGGCGCCGTCGCCGGCACCCCGTCGGCGCTGATCCGGATCGCGGCCGACATGGGCTTCCAGCTCGGCGACGTGATGGTCGAGGGGCGCACCGCCACCGAACCGGGCGTCATCCTGGAGGCCCTGGGCGTGCGGCGCGGCGACCCGATCCTCGGGCTCGATCTCGCCGAAGCCAAGGAGCGGCTGGAGCAACTGCCCTGGGTGTCGTCGGCCAGCATCGAGCGGCGCCTGCCGGACACGCTGCACATCCGCCTGAGCGAGCGCCAGCCGATGGCGATCTGGCAGCACGATCGCCAGTTCACCGTGATCGACCGCGACGGCCGGCCGCTGGCCGACGCCACGGAACTGGCCCGGCGCGGCAACCGGCACATCGAGACGCTGCCGCAGGTGGTGGGCATCAACGCCCCGCAACAGGTCACCGGCCTGCTCGCGGCGCTGGAGAAGGTGCCGGCGCTGCACAAGCGCGTCGCCGCCGCCACCTGGATCAGCGACCGGCGCTGGGACCTGAAGTTCGACAACGGCGTCGTCGTCAAGCTGCCGGAGGCGCGCATGCTCACCGCGCTGCGCCAACTGGCGGAGATGCAGGCGACCGGCAAGGTGCTGGAGCGCGACGTGGTCGCCATCGACCTGCGCCAGCCCGACCGTGCCGTGCTGCAGACGGCCAGCGCCCTCTTCCCCGAGGACGACGGCAAGAAGAAGCGCAAGCCAGGGGACAAGACATGACCGGCACCGACATGACCAGCACCGGGGCCGAGGGGTGAAGATCATGGGCTTCAACGGCGGCAAGAAGCCGAAACGTCCGACGCGCGGCGGGTTCGTCGCGGCGCTCGACGTCGGCTCGACCAAGGTGTGCTGCCTGATCGCCCGCGTCGAGGACGCGGGCGCGGCGCGTGTCGTGGGTGTCGGGCACCAGCTCGCCGCCGGCGTGCGCGCCGGCACCATCATCGACATGGAAGCGGCCGAGACCTCCATCGGCGCCGCCGTGCACGCGGCCGAGCAGATGGCCGGCGAGACGATCCGCGACGTTCTGGTCAACATCTCCGGCGGCTACCCCACCTCGCACGCCTTCAACGCCGAGGTCTCGGTGCCCGGCCAGGAGGTGACGGACAGCGACGTCCGCCGCGCGCTGGCGCACGCCCGCGCGCTCCAGGTCGGCGCCGACCAGCAGCTCATCCACGCCATCCCGGTGGGCTTCGCCGTGGACGGCAACCGTGGCATCCGCGACCCGCGCGGCATGTACGCCGACCGGCTGGGCGTGCAGGTGCACGTCATCACCGCCTCGGCCGGAGCGATGCGCAACCTGCAGACCTGCGTCGCGCGCTGCCACCTGGACATCGAGTCCATGGTGGTCAGCCCCTACGCCTCCGGCCTCGCCTGTCTGGTCGAGGACGAGATGGAGCTGGGTGTCGCCTGCATCGACATGGGCGGCGGCACCACCACCATCTCCGTCTTCTTCGAGGGGCAGATGGTGTGGACCGACTGCATCCCGGTGGGCGGCAGCCACGTGACCAACGACATCGCCCGCGGCCTGACCACCGCCGTCGTCCACGCCGAGCGCATGAAGACGCTGTACGGCAGCGCCATGGCGAGTGCCGCCGACGAGCGCGAGATGATCGACGTGCCCCAGGTCGGCGAGGAGGAGCGCGGGCAGACCAACCAGGTGCCCAAGTCGCT
>DASPIO010000134.1:0-18977 GCA_035629155.1 Azospirillum sp.
CGGACGGTGGCGAACACGCTTTCAATGGGATTGGTGGTCCGCACGTGCTCCCAGTGCTCGGCGGGGAAATCGTAGAAGGCGAGCAGCGCGTCACGGTCCTTGGTCAGGCAGTCCACGGCCTTGCCGTACTTGGCCGCGTACTTCTTCTCGACGGTGGTCAGCGCCGCCGCGGCCGTGGCGCGGTCGGCCGCCGGCTCCAGGCGCGCCTGCAGGGAGACGCCGTCGGCCCAGACGTACACGTAGCGCCGCGCCGACAGGTCACGCCGCTGCCAGCGCGCGTCGTCGGCCGCCCACTCCTCCTTCAGCCGGCCGATCACCGAAGGCGACAGGTTCGGGGCATCCTTGCCCAGCAGCGCAGCGAGCGCCTCCTGGAAGTCGCCGGTGGAGACGCTGCGCAGGGAGAGGATCGGCAGCAGGGCGCCCAGGCTGCGGGTCCGGCGCGCCCAGCGCGGCAGCAGCGTCGAGGTGAAGCGGATGCGCTCGTTCCCCTGATCCGCGCCACGGTCGCGCACCTTGGCACGGCGCACCTCGCCCGGCCCGATGCCGGTCTGGATGGCGCGCTCCGGGCCGCGGACCACGCGCTCGCGGCCGTCGGCCAGCTTGACGTCCTTCATGGCGATCAGGAAGGCGTCCACCTCCGCCTCGATCGCCTGCTCCAGCAGCCGGCGCGCTCCGGCCCGCAGCACGGCGGTCAGCGGGGCGTCGATCTCCTCCGGCTGACGCAGCGGGACAACCTTGCTATCCTCGCTCATGGCGTATCGCTCCCTTGTGGAGGTTCTGGCGGGCGCGTCACCCGCCTCGATACGCCGCCCTCTTCAGGCCGTCATCACCCAGTTTCCCGCATAGCTCCGGGATCGTGATCAAACACATCATTCCCGCAGAGCCTGTTGGATTGCGACCACGCCAGCGAACGGGCGAAAACATACGGCGCAACCGTCTCAAACCTGGGGCAGCGTGTTGCCCCGAGGCGAAGACGGCAAGGGATCGCCCTTGCGCCGTCGGTGATCAGGCGACGCGGACGGAGTTCGGGCGTCCGGGGTCAACGATCCGGTTGAGGACCACGACGCCGATGGCGACCTCCGTCGCTTGCTCCTGGTCGGTATGGAAGCGCCGCGCCGGTCCGGGATCTCGGTCGACGACATCCGACCCATCCGTGCAACACGGTGTGTGGCAACAGTACCACTTGGGCGTGCGATCGTCCTTGACACTGATACAATGCAGCATTGTGCCCGGTCTTTGCACACGTTGCCAATCTGGCTATTGTAGCCATCCTGCTGGAATTCTTGAGCTGATGGCCACCATCTCCGAAGCGTTCAACGCCGCTCTCGAACTTCATGCCGCCGGCCGGTTGGACGAGGCGGGCGTGCTCTATGGCCGAATTCTCGATGTCGCCCCCGACCACACCCAGACGCTGTACCTCGCCGGCACGCTGATGTGCCAGCAGAGCCGGTTCGACGAGGCGCGTCCGCTGCTGGAGCGTGCGGTGGCGTTCGCCCCCGATCTGGCCGCCGCGCACCTCAACCTCGCGCGGCTCCATGCCCGTGCCGAGGATTGGGGTGCTGCCGCGCGCGGCAGCCGCCGATGCCTGGCGCTCGACCCTGGTGAAGCGCAGGCATGGGAACTCCTCGGCATGGCCGAGCGGCAGGCAGGACGGCCGGAGGAGGCTGTTGCCGCCTTTGAGCGTGCCCACCGCATCGCGCCGCAGGACACCGGGATCGGTGAGAAGCTCGGCCTTCTCCTGTGCGAGCGCGGTCAACGCCATTTGGAGGGGCAACGGAACGCGGCGGCCGTGGCCGATCTTGCCCGCGCCGCACGGCTGCTGCCGTTCGACGACGCCATGGGTTTCTCGTTGGGCGCCGGATTGGGCGAGCTGGGCCGGAGCGCCGAAGCGGCCGCGGTCTACGAACGGGTGTTGGCCTGGAGCCCGGCCGAACCGCGGGTGTTGCACAATCTCGGTGTGGCGCTCACACGCATCGGCCGGGTCAATGACAGCGCGCGGACGCTGCGGCGCGCTATCGCCGTCGATCCGGACTGTTCCGATCCCCACGAGGCTCTGGCCGCGCTCTTCGACCGGCGCGACCCGGCCCAGGCGATCGTCTGGTCCACGCGCGCGCTGGAATTGAAGCTGAAACAGTCCGGCGGCCCGCCGTCCGAGCCGGTGCCCGCGGCCGGCGGCGACGTTCCGCAAGAGCAGCGGACGCGCGACGTCGTCAGCTTCAGCCTGTGGGGGGCGCTGGAGGTCTACTGCGCCGGCGCCATCGCGAACGCGCGGCTCATGCCCGCGATGCTGCCCGGCTGGACCTGCCGCTTTTACCACGACGGCACGGTCCCCCCGCACATCCTCGCCGAACTCGCATCCCTCGGGGCCGAGCTTGTGGCGATGCCGCCGGGAAGCGCCGCGCGTCAGGGCATGTTCTGGCGCTTCCTGCCGGCCGACGATCCGACCGTCCGGCGTTTCCTGTGCCGCGACTGCGATTCCAGGCCGACCGCGCGCGAAATCGCCGCCGTGGAGGAGTGGATCGCTTCCGGCCTGCCGTTCCACGTCATGCGCGACCATGTCATGCACATGGAGCCGGTGATGGGCGGCATGTGGGGCGGGACTGCGGGGCTGCTGCCGCCGATGGGGCCGGTCATCGGCCATTTTGTGGCCAGCCGCACAGGCCACTGGAACGACCAGCATTTCCTGGCCGAATGGCTGTGGCCGCGCATCGCACGGGCGGCATTGGTGCACGACGGGGTGCATGAGGGGCAGGGACGGCCGTTCCCCACCCCGCCGGGAAGGCCGGCCTTCGACCATGTGGACGGCCACGTGGGCGCAAAACTGCTCAATCTGGTTCGCCTGCCGCCAATGCGCGGACCGGACGGTGCGGAGGATCGCGCGGAAGGGGATGGGCGGCATGGCCGTCTTGCCCATCCGGCGGGGGATCCGCACGTCGGGCGCTCCCTTTCGGCGCTGGGCGAGTGGCTGGAGATCGAGACGGCCTTCTGCGCGGGCTTTCTCTCGGCGGGCGACGTGGCGCTGGACACCGATGCCGGAATCGGCGCGCATGCGCTGGCCTTCAGCCGCGCCGTCGGGACCGGCGGCCGGGTGCTGGCCTTCGAGGAATCGCCCGGCCTGTTCGATTGCCTTGCCCGCACCCTCGCGACGAACGGCCTCGACAATGCCGTCGCCCGTCAGGGCTCCGCCATGACGTGGGATCCGCCGTCGGAGGCGGTGGACATCGACCGTCTCCGCCTTGTCCGGACCACCATCCGCCGAACCACGATCGTCCGGGCCGGCGATCCGCTGGACGGCCCGCTCGCCCGCGCCATCGCCGAGCGCCGTCCCGTCCTGCATCTGCGGATCGAGGACGACGCGGGCGCGGCCGGTGCCTTCATTCGCCTGCGGGATCTGGGCTACCGGCTGTGGTGGCACATCGCGCCGGTCTTCAATCCGGGCAACCGGCTTGGAACCGTCGCCAACCCCTTCCCCGGGCTGGTGACCGTCAACGCGCTGGGGCTGCCGCCGGGCCGTGAGCCCCCGCCGCTCCGCTCTCTGGTCGAGATCCGCGAGCCGGACGCCGGCTGGATGGATGCCGCCTGGCGGCTGACCTGCGACGGGCGCTGACCATGGCGGCCATCGGCGAGGTGCTGCTGATCGCGCTCGACCACCTGGAAGCCGGCCGGTTTGATAAAGCGCAGGCGCTTTGCGGGCGCATCCTGAAGGTCGATCCGGCGCAGGCCGACGCCTGGCACATCGCGGGCATCGCCGCCGTCAGGAAGGGCCGGGTGGCGGAGGCGCGCCGGCACTTCGCCATGGCGGTCACCCACGCGCCGGCGCGCATGGACTTTCGCCTCAATCACGTTCTGGCGCTGGCCGCGCTGTCGTTCCCGAAGGCTCCGGCGCTCCGGCATGCTCTGGCGCTGGAGCCGGCGCACGCCGACGCCTGGCTGATGCTGGCCGAGGCCACGGCGCGGGAAGACGGACCGGGCGCCGCGGCTGGCTCCTGGCGGGCGTTGGCGGCGTTGCAGCCGGACTCCGCCCTCGCGCGCTACAACCTGGGGGTGGCGCTTCAGCAGTCCGGGCAACTCGCTGAGGCCGTCACCGCCTACGCGGAGGCGGCGCGGATCGAGCCCACGCTGGCCGAAGCCCACTTCAACCGCGCCAACGCGTTGCGCGACCTCGGCCAAGCCGACGCCGCCGCACGCGCCTATCGGGCCTCCCTGGCCGTCGATCCCGCGGGACGAGGAGCCGCGCGCAACCTCGGCATCCTGCGGCTGCCCACGGATCCGGCCGCCGCCGTCGCCGCCTTCCGGATCGCCGCGGCCGTGGACCCCGGCAGCGTGGACCCCCACAACGTAGACGACGGCCTCAACCTCGCCGCCGCCCTGATCGCCGCCGCACGGCCGGCCGAGGCGCTGCCGGTTCTGGACCGCGTGCTCGCCCGCCGGCCGGACGCGGCGGACGCCCACAACCACCGGGCGCTCGCGTTGTGCGCGCTTGGGCGGAAGGCGGACGAGGCCGCCGCCCTGGTCCGCGCCCTGGCCACGGCCCCCGCCTTTCCCGAGGCCTGGACCAACCGCGCCCAGGAGCGGCGCGACAGGGGCCGTTTCGGCGAGGCGACGGCCGCCGCCCGCCGGGCGCTGCGGATCCGTCCGGCCTATCCGGCGGCCTTCGGTGTCCTGGCCCGGATCCGCCACGGCGCGGGCCGCCCGGAGGAGGCCGTCGCCATCCTGCGCCGCGCCATGGCGGTGGATCCGCAGCTTCCCCGCGGCCTGCACAGCGATTACCTGTTCGTGCGGCAGAGCGATCCGGGCGCCGATCCGGGCAGCCTGCTGATCGAACACCGGCGCTGGGCGCTGCTGCACGCCCCGCCGCCCGGCCATGGCGCCTCCCCGCCCGCCCTTCCGGCGGGCAGGGCCGCCGGCCGGATTCTCCGTATCGGCTATCTCTCGGCCGACCTGTGTACGCATTCGGTGGCGAACTTCTTCGAACCGCTGCTGGCGGCGCACGATCGCCGGACGGTTCACACCGTGTGCTACGCCGCGCTCCGGCATCCCGACGCCACGACGGCCCGGCTCCAGTCATTGGCGGGAGATTGGCGGAACGTCGCGGGGCTGGGCGATGCCGCGCTCGCCGCGCTTATCCGGGCCGACGGGATCGACGTGCTGATCGATCTGGGCGGCCACACCGGCGACAGCCGGCTGGCCGTGTTGGCGCTGGCGCCGGCCCCGGTCCGGCTTACGACCCTGGGGTATCCCGGGACCACCGGCCTGCCCATCGAAGGGCGCCTCACGGACCCCATCATTGAACCCCCGGGAGCGGAGTCCTGGAGTTCGGAGCCCTTGATCCGCCTGCCCCATGGCTTCCTCTGCTACCACCCGCCGGACGACGCGCCGGAACCGCACAGGGATCGGTCCGCGGACGGCGAGGGCATCGTCTTCGGCTCCTTCAACGCGCTCGGCAAGCTGACGCCCGCGGTGGTGGCGGCATGGACGGGCATCCTTTCCGACGTTCCGGGGGCGCGGTTGCTCCTGAAAAGCCAGGCGCTCGGTGACGAGGCGGTGGCCGCCGAACTGCGGGCGCGCTTCGCCGCCCGGGGGATCGCGTCCGACCGGCTGGAGTTTGTCGCCTGGACCGCAAACCGGGCGGAGCATCTGGCGCTGTACCGGCGCGTGGACGTCGGCCTTGACCCCTTCCCGTACAACGGAACGACGACGACCTGCGAAGCCATGTGGATGGGGGTGCCGGTGGTGACGTTGGCCGGTGACCGGCATGCCGCGCGGGTCGGCGCGGCGTTGCTGACCCGGGTCGGCCTGCCTGACCTGACCGCCCGAGACGTTGCCGCTTACCACAGGATCGCCGTGACCCTCGCCGCCGACACCGGGCGGCGGACTGAGCTTCGCGCCGGTCTTAGGGAGCGGATGCGCCGCAGCCCGCTGGGTGACGCGGCGGCATTGGCGGCCGCAGTGGAGGCGGCATGCCGAGCGCTTGTTTCCTGAGCCCGTTGCCGGAAGGATCACGTAGTCCTCGTTTCCCGGACGGTATGGGGTCAGCAGGGAGATTGGCTGCGGCAGGAATGCCGGAATAGGAGGGCGGCCCCCGCTGAAGTCGAGAACCCGATGCCGTACAAGGCGAACGAGAGCCGTCGTCACAAGATCCCGAAGCCCCGCTGCCGGGTCGAGAACTGGTCGGCTTACGATGCGGCGCTGCGTCGGCGCGGTGACCTGACGCTCTGGGTGACGCCCAAGGCGATCGTCGCCCGGACGCCGCCCACAGCCCTGCGGCGGACGTGATCATCCCGCCGCGCACCAGCGCGGTGCCGAGCGACACGGCCGGCAGCACCTCCAGTCAACGCGACCGCCACATCCAGCTCATCACCGAGCATGGTCGGCTCGGCTGGCAGCGGGCCGTCCAGTACGGCGACCGGTCCCTGGGCGAGGTGGCAATGATGCGCTACAAGCAACTGATCGGACGCAGCCTCCGCGCCCGGACTCCGCCAACGCAGAAGGTCGGTGCTGCCGTCGCCGGCAAGGTCATGAACATCATGACCAGCGTGGGCATGCCCGTCTCCCGCAAGGGCGCCTGATCACCGCCGGCCGCCGGTGGACTCCGCGATCACGCCGATTTGTGCGCCAAAGTCCCGGCGGACTTTTTTGCCGACGCCCCTGTCGGCTGCGGGCATACTCGTTCGTCCTGAGGCAAGACGAGGGACGCCCGCATGCTCTACGCCATCCTCTGCTACGATTCCGAAGACGTCGTCGGCTCCTGGACCAAGGAGGAGGACGCCGCCGTCATGGCCAGGCTGGCCGTGGTGGAAAACAAGCTGATCCGCGAGGGCCGGCTCGGCCCCGTCGCCCGCCTGCTGCCGACCACGGCGGCCACCACCGTCCGCAAGGGCAACGAGCCGCTGGTGCTCGACGGCCCCTTCGCCGAGACGAAGGAGCAGTTGCTCGGCTTCTTCATCGTCGAATGCGCGGACCTGGACGAGGCGATCGCCACCGCCAAGGATCTGGCCCGCGCCAGCGGTTCGGCCGGTTCCTATGAGATCCGTCCGCTGGCCGTGTTCAAGCCTGGGAGTGCCGCGTCATGACCGACATCGCCTGGATCGAGGCGGCGCTGACCGCCGCGCGTCCCCAGGCAATGGGCGCGCTTCTGCGCTATTTCCGCGACCTCGACACCGCCGAGGAGGCCTTCCAGGAGGCCTGCCTGCGCGCGCTGGGCCACTGGCCGCGCAACGGCCCGCCGCGCGACCCGGCGGCGTGGCTGATCTTCGTCGGCCGCAACGCCGCGCTCGACGCCGTGCGCCGCCGCAGCCGGCAGGAATCGCTGCCGGACGAGGACGCCCTGTCCGACCTCGACGACGCCGAGGCGGCACTGGCCGAACGCCTGGACGGCGAGCATTACCGCGACGACGTTCTGTGCCTGCTGTTCATCTGCTGCCATCCCGACCTGCCGGCCACACAGCAGGTGGCGCTGGCGCTGCGCATCGTCTGCGGCCTGTCGGTGAAGCAGATCGCCCGCGCCTTCCTGGTGGGCGACAGCGCCATGGAACAGCGCATCACCCGCGCCAAGGCCCGCGTCACCGCCGCCGCCGTGCCGTTCGAGACGCCGGGCGCCGTGGAGCGGGCGGAGCGGCTGGCCGCCGTCGCCACGATGATCTACCTGATCTTCAACGAGGGCTATTCGGCCGGTCCCGAGACGGACGGCGCCCGCGCCCCGCTGTGCGACGAGGCGATCCGGCTGGCCCGGCTGCTGCTGCGGCTGTTCCCGGCCGAGCCGGAAATCATGGGGCTGACCGCGCTCATGCTCCTCCAGCACGCGCGCACGCCGGCGCGCTTCGATGCCGACGGGGCCGCCGTGCTGTTGGAGGATCAGGACCGCAGCCTGTGGGACCGGCGCATGATCGCCGAAGGGCTGGCGCTGATCGACAAGGCCATGCGCCACCGGCGGCGCGGCCCCTACCAGATCCAGGCCGCCGTCGCCGCGCTGCACGCCCGCGCCGTCCGCGCGCGGGACACCGACTGGGCGCAGATCGACCGCCTTTACGCCGCGCTGGAGACGCTGCAGCCGTCGCCCGTGGTGACGCTCAACCGGGCGGTCGCCGTCGCCAAGGTGCGTGGGCCGGCGGCGGCGCTGGACATGATCGAGCCGCTGGCGCCGCGGCTGTCCGGCTATTTCTACTTCCACGGGGCGAAGGGGGCGTTCCTGCTGCAGCTCGGCCGCGCCGACGAGGCCCGCGTCGCCTTCGATCGCGCCATCGCGCTGGCCAACACGGCGGCCGAGGCCGCGCACATCCGTCAGCACCTCGACCGGCTGATGGCGGACGCGCGCTCGAAGGGGTAACGCCGGCGTCCCATTCCGGCAGCGCCAACCCCGAATGCGCGGTAGACCGCCGGAGGGGGCGCGACTCTAATCGAACACCCCTGTTGGGCAGCGGACGGGAGTAGAGAGGGCACATGCACGGCTGGAAAGACGCGTTCCAGATGATGTTCGCACGAAAAGAGCTGCAGGGCATGTGGAGCCGCCTGCACAGCCTGAGCACGCGCGGACTCGGGTACGGCAACTGGAACCCCACGGCGAACGGCGAATTCCGGCTGCTCACGGTGTGCGCCAAGCACTGCGCCGCGGCCGGCATGGACTTCGTCTTCCTCGACGTCGGCGCCAACGAGGGGGAGTTCGCCCAGCACGTCCGGCGCCTGAACCCGAACGCCCGCATCCACTGCTTCGAACCCAACCCGCACACCTGCGCCCGGCTTGCCTCCCGCTTCGAGGGCGACGCGCGCGCCCGGGTGCACAACATCGGCCTGGGCGACAGGCAGGGGCGCATGGTCCTCTATGAACCCGCCCCGAAGCAGGGGAGCACCGTCGCCTCCTTCTACCCCGACGTCTTCCGCAACAGCGGCGACCTCGCCCAGCACGCGGTGGCGGTCGAAACCCTGGACGACTTCGTGTCGGCCCATGGCATCGACACGATCACCTACCTGAAGCTCGACGTGGAGGGCTTCGAGGGCGCCGTGCTCCAGGGCGCCAGAAACACCATCGACCGGGGCGTGATCGACCTGATCCACCTGGAGATGAACCACCACAACTGCATCGCCGGGCTGAACATCTACAAGCTGTCCGGCATGCTGGGCGGCTATTCGATCTACAAGATCCTGCCGAACGGCCTCTATCCCATGGTGTCGCCGCAAAGCCCCTACCACGAGCGGATCGAATCCTACCGGCTGATCAATCTGGCCTGCATCCGCAACGCCTCCCCCCTGCACGCGGCCCTGGTCAAGGCGCACTGAGGGGACGTGGAGCGCTGAAAAAATTTTCGCGGGCGGTGTCGGATCGCGTTCCGCCCCTTCGTCCTGGGGGCACCACACCACAGGGAGAGAACGCATGTCCTGCGCCGCCGAAGCCGCCCCGACCGGGAACCGCGAGCTGGTCCTGACCCGCCTCATCGACGCCCCGCGCGAGACGCTGTTCCGGGCGTGGACCGACCCGGAATTGCTCAAGCGGTGGTTCGCGCCGCTGCCCTATACGACGACGCAAGCCGAACTGGACGTGCGGCCGGGCGGGACCAGCCGGATCACCATGCGCTCCCCCGACGGGCAGGACCTGCCGCACAGCGGCGTCTACCTGGAGGTGGTGGAGAACGAGAAGCTGGTCTTCACCGACGCCTACACCTCGGCCTGGGAACCGGCGGGCAAGCCCTTCATGACGGCCATCCTGACCTTCGAGGACGAGGGCGGCCGGACGCGCTACACCGCCCGCGTCCTGCACTGGACGGTGGAGGATCGCGAAGCGCACGAGAAGATGGGCTTCCACGAGGGCTGGGGGCAGTGCACCGACCAGCTCGCGGCACTCGTCAAGACCCTCCCATAGCCTTGGCGTGGTGGCGGAGGTGGTCGTCGATGAAGCTGGCGATGAAGAAGTAGCTGTGGTCGTAGCCCGGCTGCATGCGCAGTTCCAGCGGATGACCCACCGCCGCCGCCGCCCGCCGCAGCGCCTCGGGCCTGAGCTGCTGTTCGAGGAAGCCGTCGCGGTCGCCCTGGTCCACCAGGATCGGCAGGCGCTCGCGCGCACCGGCGATGAGGGCGCAGGCGTCCCAGTCCCGCCAGCGCTCCCGGTCGGGGCCGAGGAAGCGGCCGAACGCCTTCTCGCCCCACGGCACCGCCATCGGGTTGACGATGGGCGCGAAGGCGGAGACGGAGCGGTAGCGGCCGGGGTTGCGCAGCGCGCAGACCAGGGCGCCGTGCCCGCCCATGGAATGCCCGGCCACGCCGCGCCGGTCGGTGACCGGGAACGCCGTCTCCACCAGGGCCGGCAGTTCGTGCACCACGTAGTCGTGCATGCGGTAGTGCCGCGCCCACGGCTCCTCGGTCGCGTTCACGTAGAATCCGGCGCCCAGGCCGAAGTCCCACGCCCCCTCCGGGTCGCCGGGCACGCCCTCGCCGCGCGGGCTGGTGTCGGGCGCGACGATGGCGATGCCCAGTTCGGCGGCCGTGCGCATGGCGCCGGCCTTCTGCATGAAGTTCTCGTCCGTGCAGGTCAGGCCGGAGAGCCAGTAGAGCACCGGCACCCGCCCTCCGCCCTCCGCCTGCGGCGGCAGGAAGACGGCGAAGGTCATGGCGCAGTTCACCGCGGCGGACGGGTGGCGGTAACGCCGGTGCCAGCCGCCGAAGCACTTGTTTTCGGAAACGAGGGTGATCGCCTCGGCCATCGTCGCTCTCCCTACTGGTTGTAGAGGATGACGGAGCGGATGCTCTTGCCCTCGTGCATCAGGTCGAAGGCATGGTTGATGTCGTCGAGGCCCATGGTGTGGGTGATGAAGGTGTCCAGCTCGAACTCGCCGCGCATGTAGCGCTCCACGTACTCCGGCAGTTCCGTGCGCCCGCGCACACCGCCGAAGGCGGAGCCGCGCCAGACGCGGCCGGTCACCAGTTGGAAGGGCCGCGTGCTGATCTCCTCGCCGGCGCCCGCGACGCCGATGATGACGGACTCGCCCCAGCCCTTGTGGCAGCACTCCAGCGCCGCGCGCATCACCTGCACGTTGCCGATGCATTCGAAGGAGTAATCGACGCCGCCGTCCGTCAGCTCGACCAGCACGTCCTGGATCGGGCGGTCGTAGTCCTTGGGGTTGATCACGTCGGTGGCGCCGAGCTGTTTGGCGATCTCGAACTTCGCCGGGTTGACGTCGATGCCGATGATGCGCGACGCCTTGGCCATGACGGCGCCGATGATGGCCGACAGGCCGATGCCGCCCAGGCCGAAGACGGCCACCGTCGAGCCCGGCTCCACCTTCGCCGTGTTCATCACGGCCCCCATGCCGGTGGTGACGCCGCAGCCCAGCAGGCAGACCTTTTCCAGCGGAGCCGCCTTGTTGATCTTCGCCACCGCGATCTCCGGCAGCACCGTGTATTCGGAGAAGGTGGAGGTGCCCATGTAGTGGAAGATCGGCTGGCCCTTGCAGGTGAAGCGCGTGGTGCCGTCGGGCATCAGGCCCTTGCCCTGGGTGGCGCGGATGGCCTGGCACAGGTTGGTCTTGCCGGACCGGCAGAACTTGCACGTGCCGCATTCCGGCGTGTAGAGCGGGATGACATGGTCGCCCACCTGCACCGAGGTGACGCCTGGCCCCACCTCCTCCACCACCCCGGCCCCCTCGTGGCCGAGGATGCTGGGGAAGACGCCTTCGGAGTCCTTGCCCGACAGGGTGTAGGCGTCGGTGTGGCAGACGCCGGTGGCGACGATGCGCACCAGCACCTCGCCCGCCTTCGGGGGGGCCACCTGGACCTCTTCGATCTCCAGCGGCCGCTTCGCTTCCCAGGCCACCGCCGCGCGCGACGTGATCATCCCTCTCTCTCCTGTTGTTTCCGTCGTTGGGGGTCGTGTTCTTGACAGGCCGCCGAGCTTAACACCAGACGGACGGCAACAATCCCGGAAAGAAGGCGAGGATCCCCGCCGATTTGGCCTACGCGGTCAGGGGAGAGGGCGGCCGGCATCGGGAAATGTTACCCAATGTTACGGGATGATACGCTTTGGGCACCGGTGTAACATTCGGCCATTCCCTTCGTTTTCCGCCGCTCCCCGTTCCAGACCACCGCCACCATCGTGCGGGAAAATAGGAAAATTGTCAATTTTGGTCGGTCCGCAGGCCATGGCCGTGGACGGGGGCCGCGCCCGTCGGGAGAGCATGGGACACGGATGCACACGGATTCCGGCGGGGCCGGCGCACGGATACCCATGGCTGGTATGAAATTCATGCGCATCCGCGCTCCTCATCCGTGTGCATCCGTGTCAAAACCCGTTCATGCGACGCGCCGATCTTGTCCGGCTTCCTGAATTTCCCTAATGCTCTGCGCCGTTGCACCGGGTGGCCGACGGCGGATGATTCCGAAGATCCTGCATCAGCTCTGGAAGGACGCGGACGTCCCCCCGCGCTTCGCGCATTTCCGGGAGACGTGGCGCCGGCTGCATCCGGGCTGGGAACACCGGCTGTGGACGGACGCCGACCTGCACGCCTTCGTCGCCCGCGCGTTCCCCGACTTCCTGCCGGTCTACGAGGCGTACGAGGAGCCGATCCGCCGCGCCGACGCGGCGCGCTACCTGATCCTGAAGCGGTACGGCGGGCTCTACGCCGACCTCGACTTCGAATGCCTGAAGCCGGTCGATCCGCTGCTCGCCGGGCATTCGCTGGTCATCGGGCTGGAGCCGGACTCGCATCTGGCGCTGGACAAGGCGGTGGAACGGGGCGTCACCCGCATTCTCTGCCCGTCGCTGATCGCCTCCGTCCCCGGCCACGCGTTCTGGGACCACGTGATCGGCGCGTTGCGGCGCAACCGGAACGCGGCGGACGTGCTGGACGCCACCGGGCCGTTCCTGCTGACCCGCGCGCTGGACGGTTTCGCCGATGCGGACTCGGTCACGCTGCTGCCGCCACGCCTCGTGTACCCGGCGGACAAGGCGGATTGCTGGAACGGGCGCCTGTTCGACATCCGGTATTGGGAACGCATCACCCGCGACGCCTACGCCGTGCATCACTGGGACGGCACGTGGTTCCGGCAGGGAGCGCACGGCGACGGCCGGCCGGCGCAACTGCGGGTCACCGTGACCGGGGGCGCCGCCGCCCCGCCGCCGCCACCGCCGCCAGGCGCCCCGGCGCCGCTGGTGTCCTGCCTGATGGCGACGCGCGACCGGCCGGCGCAGGCGTTGCTGGCCATCGACGGGTTCCGCCGGCAGACCTACGCGAACCGCGAGTTGGTCATCGTCGACGACGGCGCCGATGATGATGATGGCGGCGGCGGCCGGCTGGCCCGCGCGGTGGCCGCCCTGGGCGATCCGCGCATCCGGCTGGTGCGCCCGCAGGACCCCGCCACCACCCTGGGTCGCGCGCGCAACCGCGCCGTCGATCTGGCCGCCGGGACCCACGTCTGCCAGTGGGACGACGACGACCTCTACGACCCGCTGCGGCTGGAGATGCAGATGGCGGCCCTGCTGGGCAGCGGGGCGCGCGCCTGCCTGCTCAGCCGCTGGCTGATCTGGTGGCCGGACGCGCGACGGCTGGCGGTGTCCCGCCCGCGCCCGTGGGAGGGATCGCTGCTGTGCGAGAAGGCGGTGTTGCCGCGCTACCCAGAGCTGGCGCGCGGCGAGGACACGCCGGTGGTCGAGCGGCTGCTGCGCGACGTGCGCGTGGTGCACCTGGACGAGCCCCGGCTCTATCTGTACGTCGTTCACGGCGCCAACACCTTTCCCTCCGGCCATTTCGACGAGCACTGGCAGGCCGCCGACCCCCGCTGGGAGGGCGAACGCTTCCAGGCCGTGGCGACGGAACTGTCCAAGCGGTTGCCGCTGGACGCCTACCGCGCGGCGCTCGCCGCCCGCCCGCCCGATATGGTCGCGCCCAACGGGGTCGCGCCCAACGGGATCACGCCCGACGGGATCACGCTCGACGCGGCGGCGCGCGCGGCGGCGGGGGAGCGGCGCTGGCTGGACGCGCTCGCCCTGTGGGGCAAGGCGCTGTCGGTCGCCCCGGCGCACGTGCCGGCCCGGCTGGGCCGCGGGCTGGTCCTGCTGGAACTGGGCCGGTTCGACGAGGCGGAGGCCGACTTCGCCCAGGTCGCCGCCCTGCCGGCGGGCGACGTCGCCGGCCTGAAGGCCCTGGCGGAGGCGGCGGCCCGGCGGCGCGACTGGCCGGCCGCCCTGCGGCGCTGGCGGCGCCTGCTGTGCACCGATCCGGCGTCGCCGGAGGGTACGGTCGGTCTGGTCACGGCGCTGGTCGAACTCGGCCGGCTGGACGAGGCGGAGGCGGTGGGGTACCGCCGCCGACCCATCCTCGGCCGGGTGGACGCGGTGGTCGTGCGCGCCGCCGTGCTGCAGCGGCGCCAGCGCGGCGCCGAACTGGCGGACCTGCTGGACGCCGACGCCGACGTGGTGGCCGCCAACCCGACGCTGCGCGCGCTGCATTTCCACACCCTGCAGGCGCGCGGCGAGGTGGCGCGGGCCTGCGCGGCGCTCCAGTCCGCGGCGGACGGCGGGAGCAACGGCGGGAGCGCGGCGCTCAACGACCTGCTCCGCGTCGCCTTCACGCCGGACGGCGCCGACGCCGGGGGGCGGCGCCGGCTGCACGCGCTGTGGCGGGAACACGGCACGGCGATCCTCACTCCCGACCTGCTGGGCCTGACGGCGCAGGCGGTGCGGGAGGCGGAGGGCGACGCCGGGCTTGGCAGGCTGCTGGACGCGGTGGACGCGCTGCCGCCGACCGACGCGCGGGCGATCAAGCTGCGGCTGCTCGCCGTGTTCGAGCGGCTGCGCGGCGGGCCAGACGGGGGGCCGAACACCGGCGCGGCGGAGGACGCGCTGCGCCGCCTTGCCGGCGCACGCGACCCGCGCGCCCCCATGGGGCATTGGGCGGAGGCGTTGCGACGCTTCGCCGACGGGTTCGACCGGCTGCGCGAGCGCTTTCCGGCCTTCCTGGTGGACAGCGGCTGGCGCCGCGCCTCGGCGGAGGCGGTGGCCGACCGCGTCATCGCGGCCCACCGCGCCGGCCGGCCGCTCAGCCTGATCCGCCTGGGCGACGGCGAGGGCAACTTCCTGCCCTACCCCGCCGGCCAGGAGGAGCACGCCGGCCCCGACCGCGACGCCACGCAGTGCATCTGGTGGGGTGCCCCCCGCCTGGACGGCGCGGCGGCCGACGCGATGACGGCGGCGCTGGGGCGCGCCGTGCGCAACGCCGACATCGTCGGCGTGCCCGACCTGTCGCGCCTGTGCTACGGGCTGCCGCTGCCGACGCCGCCCTTCCTGTTCCACAGCTGGCACGACTACCGCGGGCTGCTGGTCATCCTCGACCACCTCGCGCGGCGCGGCGACGGCGCGCTGTTTTCCCCGGCGCAGACCATCACGTCCTGCCACATCCACGCCGACCTCGCCGCCTGGGGCGAGTACGAGCGGCTGTTCGCCGCCGTCGGCCGCGTGTCGCTCGTCACCTGCCACCCGGCGCTGCCCGCCGTGCTGGCCCGGCGGTTCGGCGTGGACGTTGGGCAGGTCTACCGCATCCCGCACGAGGCCAAGTACGCGGCCCAGTTCGGCTACGCCGACGCGGGCGAACATTACCCCGACGCCTTCCGCGACCTGGAGCGCACGCTGGCGGTGCGCGCGCCGGGCGAGGTGTTCCTGGTGGCCGCCGGCTTCCTGGGCAAGATGTACTGCGACTGGATCAAGGCGCGCGGCGGCGTCGCGCTCGACGTCGGCAGCGTCGTGGACCACTGGTGCGGCTTCGCCACGCGCAGCCTGCACTTCACCCAGCGCTACGCCGCCGCGCCCGATCCGACGCCCGCCGTGCTGGTGCTGACGCCGGTGAAGAACGCGCGCCGGCACCTGCCCGCCTTCCTCGCCATGCTGGAGCGGCTGGATTATCCGCGCGACCGGCTGTCGCTGGGCTTCCTGGAGGGCGACAGCGACGACGGCTCGCGCGCCTTCCTGGAAACGGAACTGCCCCGGCTGCGTGGCCTCTTCCGCCGGGTCGCGCTGGAGCGGCACGATTTCGGATTCCGGCTGGACGGGCCACGCTGGGCGCCCGAGGTGCAACGGGCCCGGCGCGCGGTGATCGCCAGGGCGCGCAACCGGCTGTTGCAGGCCGCGCTGGCCGACGAGGACTGGGTGCTGTGGGTCGACGCCGACGTGCTCGACGCGCCGCCCGACGCGGTGCGGCGCCTGCTGGCGGCGGGGCGCGACATCGTGGTGCCGCACTGCGTGCTCGACCCCGGCGGGCCGACGTTCAACCTCAACAGCTTCCAGATCACCGACCCGGAGAGCGAAGCCCGGCACATGGTGGACGGGCTGGCGCAGCCGCCGCGCGGCGTCGGGCGGCGCTATCTGGAGGACCTGCGCGGGCGGGGGCCGGTGCCGCTGGACGGGGTGGGCGGGACCATGCTGCTGGTGCGCGCCGACCTGCACCGCGACGGCCTGGTCTTCCCGCCCTTCCCCTATCGCGGCTACAGCGAGACCGAGGGACTGGCGATGATGGCCCGCGACATGGGCGCCACCTGCTGGGGCCTGCCCGACCTGGAGATCATCCACGCGCACGACTGAGCTGCCGCGACCGCGCGTAGCGTTTCGTTGAAATTCATGACAATTTCGACGTTGACGATCCGAGAGTGTTTCCCTCAAATCGTTCATACGTGGGTATTCCAACGACTTACCACGGCCGGCGCTTCCTGGTCCGGTGACGGAATGGGGGCGCGAAGCCGATGGCGGCGCCCTCACATACAGCGTTTGGTTGGCGATTGAGCAGAGAACGTAATCTTTGGTGCAGCCGGCACCGGGGCAGCCGGCACCGGGATTGAGCCAGACAGCACAGCGGGACGATCGACACATGCCTGGGACATTCACTTATTTCATCGGCGCCAACGGCGTGAACGGCACCGGGAGCGTGAAGATCAACGACGCGAGCACAACGCTGGCGAGCTTTGTGACGACGTCATCTTCTTTTGATATATATTATGACACGACAAATTCCGTCTGGACGTATCGCAGCGGGCTTTCCACCTTCAATCTCCTGGACAGCTCCGGCGGCAATCTGACCGACCAGTCCACTTACTTCCAGATCGATCTCACCGGATTCTCCGGGGCCAATTCCTTCACTGGCGGCGGCAACGACGACGTTTTCCAATTCGGCACCTCGCTGAACAGCAACGACACCATCAGCGGCGGCGCGGGCAACGACACGGTGAGGGCCACCGCATCCAATCTGTTTGGCACCGCCGGCACATTGCGCCTGTCCGACGTTGAGAGGCTGGAGTTGACCAGCAGCGGGTCGACCAACGCCGTCACCCTGACGAACGCCACCGGCCTGAGCACGCTGAAGGTCGACGGCGACACCGGCATGACGGTGTCCGGCCTGTTGGGCAGCGTCACGATGGTCGACGCCGGCAGCGCGGCGGGCGCACTGTCCATCGCGTTCGGCAGCACCGCCGACGTGCTGCTCAAGGGCGGGTCGGGCAACGACACCTTCGCCTTCGGCGGCACGCTGACCAACGCCGATACTATCAGCGGCGGCGCCGGCAACGACACGCTGACCGCCACCGTCACCAGCCTGGACAACACCACCGGCGCCTTCCGGCTGACCGACGTCGAGACGCTGTCGCTGACCGGCAGCGGCTCGTCCAGCGTCATCAACCTCAGCAACGCCATCGGTCTGAACACGCTGAATCTGGCCGGCAGCAGCGACCTGTCGGTGTCCGGCCTCCTGCACGCGGTCACCCGCGTCAACGGCAGCACCGCCGCGGGCGCGCTCACCCTCTCGCTGATCTATGCCGCCGACGTGCTGGTCCAGGGCGGTGCGGGCAACGACAGGTTCGACTTCGCCAACAGCCTGACCAACGCCGACACGGTCAGCGGCGGCGCGGGCGACGACACGGTGAGGGCCGCCGTCACCAACCTCAACGCCACCACCGGCGTCCTCAACCTCACCGGCGTCGAAACCCTCTGGCTGTACGGCGAGGGCGGGCCCAGCGTGGTGGACCTGTCCAACAGCACCGGCCTCACCACGATCGACGCTTCCAACGTCAGCGGCGCGCTCACCCTCAACTATTCGCACGCCAGCGGCATCACCATTTCCGGCGGCGAGGGCACCGACGCGATCTCGGCCGGCTCCGGCAACGATATCATCGGCGGCTTCGCGGGCAACGACACGCTGTCCGGCGGGGCCGGGGCCGACACGCTGTCCGGGGGGTTCGGCGACGACGTGCTGTACGGCGGCGCCGGCGACGACGTGTTCGGCTACGCCGCCACCGACACCGGACAGACCGACGTCATCGGCGACTTCGCGGTCGGCGACGTCATCCGCATCGGCAGCACGACGCTGAGCGGCATCACCAGCGGCACCGGCACGGGCCTTGCCGCCCACGGCGTCCAGGTCGGCGCGGCGAGCGGCGGCTTCACCCCGCTCTACATCGACCTGGACGGCAGCGGCGGCACGGCCGACCTGACCGTCCAACTCGCCGGCAGCTTCTCGACCGCGAACCTCCGCGTGTCGGGCAACGAGATCAGCGCCTTCACGCCGGTGTCGACCGACACCGGCGGCGGGGGCGGGGGTGGCGGGGGCGACACGACCACGCGCACGGTGGACGGCGTCACCATCCAGCAGACGGTGCAGACCGGCAGCGACGGCACCCGCACGGAAACCATCAGCGTGCCCATCGTCACCACCGGCCGGCAGGAGCAGGACCCGACCTCCACCAACGCCGACATCCCGCTGGTCACCGGCACGACGGGGCAGTCCCTGCTCACGGCGCAATTGCCGGTCGGCGTCGGCCTGCAGGTGGAATCGGTCACCACCACCGCGTCCACCACCACCGGCCAGGGCCTCCAGGGGCTGATCCGCGCCATCCAGACCCGCACGCAGGACCGCCCCGGCGACCAGCAGGAGATGACCGGCATCGGCCAGAGCTTCCTCAACGCGCTGCCGCCCGCCACCAACCTGACGGTGCGCACCATCGTGCCGGTGGTCGCC
>DASPIO010000135.1:0-4824 GCA_035629155.1 Azospirillum sp.
GCTGACGGAGGAGGAGTTCGCGGTGATGAAGACGCACGTCGACCACGGCGTCGACATCGTCCGCCACTCGCGCTGGCTGGACGACGCCGCCCCCGTGGTCGGCGGCCACCACGAGAAGTTCGACGGCGGCGGCTACCCGCGTGGTCTGTCGGGCGAGGACATCCCGATGGGCGCGCGGATCTTCGCGGTCGTCGACGTCTTCGACGCGCTGACCTCCCGCCGTCCCTACAAGGAACCGATGCCCTTCGCCAAGGCGATGGCCATCATCGGCGGCGACAGCGGGCGGCACTTCGACCCGGCGGTCGTCGCCGCCTTCACCCGCATCGCCGAGGACCTGCACGCCCGCCTGTCGGCCAGCGGCGACGACGAGCTGCGGGCCGCCGTCCTGGCGGCGACGACAGCGTACTTCTAAGGGCACGGCATGGAGCCGTATGCTCAGAATGTTGGTTGGGCCGTCCGGCCGGGCCACCGGATGGCGCCGCGCGCCACCCGGCGGGGGCGCCCGACTCAGGTCGCCACGTCCGGGCCGGTGCGGCCGGTCAGGCGCTCGATCTCCGCCAGCCCGGCCGCGAGGTCGGCCAGCTCCTTCAGCGCCACCGGGGCGTCCAGAGTGTGGTCGCCGCCCACCGGCTCGTAGCGCTCGAAGTACACGCGCAGCGTGGCGCCCGACGTGCCGGTGCCGGACAGGCGGTAGACGATCCGCGACCCGTCCTCGAACGACACGCGCAGGCCCTGCCGGTCGGAACGGCTGCCGTCCACCGGGTCGGTGTAGGAGAATTCGTCCGCCGCCGCCACGCGGCGGTTGCCCAGCGTGGTGCCGGCCAGGGTCGGCAGCTTGGCGCGCAGGCCGTCGATCAGCGCGTCGGCGGCGGTCTGCTCGATGCCCTCGTAGTCGTGGCGGCCGTAGTAGGTGCGCCCGTACGTGGCCCAGTGCTCCGTCATGATGGCGGCCACCGGCATGCGGCGCGCCGCCAGGACGTTCAGCCACATCAGCACCGCCCACACGCCGTCCTTCTCGCGCACGTGGTCCGAACCGGTGCCGAAGCTCTCCTCGCCGCACAGGCTGATGCGTCCGGCGTCCAGAAGCGTGCCGAAGAACTTCCAGCCCGTCGGCGTCTCGTAGCACGGAATGCCCAGCGCCGACGCCACGCGGTCCAGCGCGCGGCTGGTCGGCATGGAGCGGGCGACGCCCTTGAGCCCGCCCGCATAGGCCGGGACGTGCGTGGCGTTGGCGGCCAGCACGGCGATGCTGTCGCTGGGCGACACGAAGACGCCGCGGCCGAGGATCATGTTGCGGTCGCCGTCACCGTCCGACGCGGCGCCGAAGTCGGGCGCGTCCGGGCCGGTCAGCGCGGCCACGAGGTCGACGGCGTGGGCGAGGTTCGGGTCGGGGTGGTGGCCGCCGAAGTCCTCCAGCGGGGTCGCGTTGATGGCGGTGCCGGCCGGGGCGCCCAGGCGGCGCTCCAGGATCTCCACCGCGTAAGGGCCGGTGACGGCGTGCATCGCGTCGAAGACCATGCGGAAGCCCGACGCGAACAGCGCGCGGATCGCCGCCATGTCGAACAGCGACTCCATCAGTTCGGCATAGTCGGCGACGGGGTCGATGACCTCCACCGCCATGGCGCCCAGCGCACGCTCGCCCAACCGGTCGAGGTCGACGTCGGCGGCCTCGACCGTGCGGTAGGCGTCGATCTCCTTGGAGCGGCGGAAGAACGCCTCGGTCAGCGCCTCGGCGGCCGGGCCGCCGTTGGCGGCGTTGAACTTGATGCCGAAGTCGCCGTTCGGGCCGCCGGGGTTGTGGCTGGCCGACAGGATGATGCCGCCCAGGGCACCACGCTTGCGGATGACGCAGGAGGCCGCCGGCGTGGACAGGATGCCGCCCTGCCCCACCACGACGCGCCCGACTCCGTTCGCCGCGGCCATCTTCAGGATGGTCTGCACGGCGGTGCGGTTGTGGAAACGCCCGTCGCCGCCAAGCACCAGCGTGGCGCCCGCCCGCCCGTCCAGGCAGTCGAAGATCGACTGGACGAAGTTTTCCAGGTAGCGGGCCTGCTGGAACGTCCGCACGGCCTTGCGCAGGCCCGACGTGCCGGGCCGCTGGTCGGTGAAGGGGGTGGTCGGGCAGGTGACGGGAATCACGGGATGTCCTTTCGCGGTCGTGCGGTGCGCCGGGAGATCCGGATCTTCGCCGTGACCCGGTCTCCACGGTGACGATGCGCAGTTTTCCGCGGATGTTCAACAGGACAGCGGGGCCGTTGCCCCCCACCCTCCCGCTCTTCGAGCGGGCGCCCCCTCCCCCGCCGGGGGCGAGGGGGGCGTCACGAAACGAAAACGCCGCGGGAATCGCCCGGCGGAAGCCGGACGATCCACCGCGGCGGCGAATCGGGCGCGCGGCGCGTCAGTCGTCGCGCTGCGTGCGTTCCATGCGCTCGTGGCGCTCCTGCGCCTCGAGGCTCAGCGTGGCGATCGGGCGGGCATCCAGGCGGCGGACGGAGATCGGCTCGCCGGTCTCCTCGCAATAGCCGTAGGTGCCGTCCACGATCCGCTCCAGCGCCGCGTCGATCTTGGCGATCAGCTTGCGCTCGCGGTCGCGGGTGCGCAGCTCCAGGGCCCGGTCGGTCTCGGCCGACGCGCGGTCGGCGATGTCCGGCTCCTGGATGCCGCCCTCCTGCAGGCTGTGCAGAGTCTCGTTGGACTCGGCCAACAGCTCCGCACGCCACCGCAGCAGCTTCTGGCGGAAGTACTCCCGCATGGCGGGATTCATGAACGGTTCGTCTTCCGACGGCTTATAATCCGGTGGCATAAGCGGCGACGACATCCGATTCTTCCAAACTCGAAAAGGGTATCCTTGGCGGCGCGGAGTATATGTAGAGCGCACCCACACCGCAACCCTGCGGTTTGATGCCGGGATGATGGAAAAAATCCTGGGGTTGCCGGGCGTGGCGGACACGGACGCCCGTCCGGAGCCGTTACGAGGTCAGCTTGGCAAGCTCAACCTGCGCGCGCAGGTCGATGGCGTCGAGGATTTCGGCCAGATGCGGATCGTCCACGTGAACCTTGCGCGACTGCACGACGCGGGCAAGGTCCATGATCTGCTGGCGCGGCATGACGCCGGACAGCAGCCCGTGCTGGATCTCCTCCAGCTTGTCCAGCATCTCCTGCGCGCGCATCTTGCCGCGCGAGGCGCGGGCGGTCGCGTCGTCCACCTCCTGCAAGGCCAGCACGCTGGCGACGCCGGCCAGCGGGGCGGCGGCGCTGACGCCCGGCGCGTGGCTGGTCTCCCCGACGAGCTGCTTGGCGAAGCTTGCGCCCGACGAACCCTCGGACTTGCCCGTTCGCCGGACCGAGGTGCTGCCGCGAAGATTTCCGGAGCCTTCGACTTTCATATCTTCCGTAACCGGTCGCGTTTCGTGGAGCGTAAGTGCATGAACCTTAGATGGAACAACCTTAACATCTGGTCAAGGCTTGCCGCAATCGGGCAAAATTTGCCGGTTTGCCGTGACAAAACGGTGTGATGCGGCGGCCACAACTGCGCAAGATCGGCACAAATGCTCCCCGCGTCGGTTGGCACGGGGATCGCATGGGGATCGGCGACCGTCCAGAAGAGATGATCGCCATGACGTCGAAACCGACCACCCCTCTCCGCACGCTGCGCCGCCTGGCGCTGGCCGTCGCCGCCACGCTCGTGCTGGCCCTGGCGCTGCCGCAGCCGGCGGCCGCCGTGTCTGCCCGCATCAAGGACATCGTCGATGTCGAAGGCGTGCGCGACAACATGCTGATCGGCTACGGCCTCGTGGTCGGCCTGAACGGCACGGGCGACAGCCTGAACAACTCACCCTTCACCGAACAGAGCCTGATCGGCATGCTGGAGCGCATGGGCCTGAACACCCGCGGCACCAACATGCGCACCAAGAACGTGGCGGCGGTGATGGTGACGGCGACGCTGCAGCCCTACGCCGCGCAGGGCACGCGCATCGACGTGACGGTCAGCGCCATGGGCGACGCCAAGAGCCTGCTGGGCGGAACCCTGCTGGTCACGCCGCTGATGGGTGCCGACGGCGAGGTCTACGCCGTGGCGCAGGGGCCGATCGCCGTGTCCGGCTTCTCGGCCCAAGGCCAGGGCGCCAGCATCACGCGCGGCGTGCCGACGGCGGGGCGCATCTCGTCCGGCGCGCTGGTGGAACGGGAGATCCAGTTCTCCCTGGCCGAACTGCCGGTGGTCCGCCTCAGCTTGCGCAACCCCGACTTCACCACGGCCCAGCGCGTGGCCGCCGCCATCAACATGCAGCTTCGCGGCAACATGGCGCAGGCGACCGACCCGCATTCGGTCCTGCTGACGGTGCCGGAGGTGCGGCGCGGCGACGTGGTCGGCCTGATCACCGAGATCGAACAGTTGCGCATCACGCCCGACCAGGTGGCCCGCGTCGTCATCGACGAGAAGTCCGGCGTCATCGTGATGGGCGAGAACGTGCGCATCTCCACCATCGCCATCGCCCAGGGCAACCTGACCATCAAGGTCACCGAGACCCCGCAGGTCAGCCAGCCCGGCCCGTTCAGCCAGGGGCAGACGACGGTGGTGCCGCGCACCGACATCCAGGTCGACGACCAGTCGCAGAACCGCCTCGCGATCATGCAGTCCGGCGTCACGCTTCAGGAGTTGGTACAAAGTTTGAATGCGCTGGGAGTGGGCCCGCGCGACATGATCGCCATCCTCCAGTCGATCAAGGCGGCCGGTGCCCTGCAAGCCGAGATCGAGGTGATCTGATGGAAACCGCCCTCTCCCACGCCGGCTCGTACGCGAGCCTTCCGGCCCCCCGCCTGCCG
>DASPIO010000136.1:0-44600 GCA_035629155.1 Azospirillum sp.
TGCTTGCCGCCGGTGCGAATCACTGCAAACATCGTCGTATACCCACTTGCAAAACAAACGGCGGGCCGCCCGCCCACCGCTTTGAGGTGCGCGCCCGTTCGAGAGCGGCGATTTATACGCACGGCGACGCGAGAGTCAACAAGGTTCTCCCTTGTTTGACAACCCTTGCGTCGGGCCTTGCGTCGGGCCTTGCGCGGGGGCCGCGCCGAACGTTGGGTTTTCGCGGACGCTCACCCCAACCGACCACGGCACCGCAGGTTGGGGTGAGGCAAAGCCGAAAACCCAACGTCAAGCCAACTGCACAAATTATCGGCACTCAGGCCGCCGGCCGTGCAAGCGTGGGCGTGACCATTCCCACCCCTGGCCCAATCGATTTAGCGCCTGGATTTGCCTAGCGAATCCGCAATCCGCCGCATTCGTCCGCAGACCGCCCGAAAATTTGGCAGAAAAGTTGCAGGCCAGGGCGCCCCGTGTGCCGCGCGACGGCTGAAATCCGCGGTTCCGATGCACAAGGCGTGGACCCTTTGGGGCCGACGCGCTTCGGAACGGCGGACTTCGGCCATCGCCACGGTTCGGGCGGCGGATCGTCCGTATCGTGGGCACATGCACAAAAGTTAGGCGAGGACTGCGGCGCGGGGCGGGGATGCCCGGCCATTCCAGGGGAAACAACGGATATGGAACTTCGGCTGATGAAGATCGCGGCGCCGGCCGGCCTTTTCGGCGCCCTCATCCCGGCGCTGCCGGCGCTGGCGGCGGACGCGCCGGCAGCGGCGGCGGGCGCCAACACGGCGTGGATCCTGATCGCCTCGGCGCTGGTGCTGTTCATGACGCTGCCGGGGCTGGCGCTGTTCTACGGCGGGCTGGTCCGGGCGCGCAATGTGCTGTCCGTGCTGATGAACTGCTTCGCGATCTGCTGCATCGCCTCGCTGATCTGGGTGACCTTCGGCTATTCGCTGGCCTTCGACGCCGGCACGCCCTGGATCGGCACCCTGTCGAAGGCCTTCTTCGCCAACCTGACGACTCCGACGGCAACCGGCCTGCCGGAGAACGTCTTCGCCCTGTTCCAGATGACCTTCGCCATCATCACCCCGGCGCTGATCATCGGCGCCTTCCCGGAGCGGGCACCCTTCGCCTTCGTGGTGGTGTTCAGCGCCGTGTGGCTGGTTCTGGTCTACATTCCGGCGGCGCATTGGCTGTGGGGCGGCGGCTGGCTAGCGGCCATGGGGGCGCTGGATTTCGCCGGGGGCATCGTGGTGCACACCACGGCCGGCGTGTCGGCGCTGGTGGCGGCGATCATGATCGGCAAGCGCCGCGGCTTCCCGCACGAGCTGATCCCGCCGCACAGCCCGGCCATGACCATGGCGGGTGCCGGCATCCTGTGGGTGGGCTGGTTCGGCTTTAACGGCGGCTCGGCGCTGGCCGCCGACGCCAGTGCCGCCAACGCCATCATCGCCACGCATGTGGCGGCCTCGGCCGGGGCGCTGACCTGGACGGCGATCGAGTGGCTGAAGCTGGGCAAGCCGACGTCGGTCGGCCTCGTCACCGGCTGCGTCGCCGGGCTGGCCACCATCACGCCGGCCGCCGGCTACGTCGGCCCCGGCGGCGCCATCGTCATCGGCACGCTGGGCGGCATCGTCTGCTTCTACGCGGTGATGCTGGTCAAGCACCGCCTGCTGATCGACGATTCGCTGGACGTCTTCGCCGTGCACGGCGTCGGCGGCATGCTGGGCTCGCTGCTGCTCGCCGTCTTCGCGCTGCCGCAGCTCGGCGGCAACGGCCTGGCGGAGGGCATGACGGTGCTCAGCCAGCTCGGCGTGCAGGCGCTGGCGGTCGGCGTCACCGGCCTGTGGTCGGGCGTCTTCACCTGGGGCATCGTCAAGCTGATCAACGTCGGCATCGAGCGCCGCGTGTCGGCCGAGGTGGAGTACGAGGGCCTCGACCTCACCACCCACGGCGAACGCGCCTACGAGATCGGCTGAGGCGCGATCGGCTGAAGCCAAAAAACCGCGGAAATCCGCCCCTGGAGCGCCCCTCGGACAAAAAGTTCGGGGGGCGCAATCCAACGCTTGCAGCGGCGGGGGCTTTCGGTTAGGTTCCGCGCCGCTCCGCACTGCGGCGCCACGGATGGGTGGCAGAGTGGTTGAATGCACCGCACTCGAAATGCGGCGTACCCGCAAGGGTACCGGGAGTTCGAATCTCCCCCCATCCGCCAGTTTCCCCGGCGCATAGCGCCGGAAACCTCCGTCCAATCCGTCCATTGCTCTTGTCGATTGCTCCTCGCATAGTCGTGGGGCAACGCGGGGAGGCGTGATGGATTTCGGACTGCTCCTGATCCTGGGGCTGGCCTACAGCCTCCTTCCCTTTCTCGGGCTGATCAGCTTCCTGCGGCAACGCAAGCAGGCGGCGCGCATCGACGGCCTCGAAAGGCAGATCGCCGGCCTGCGCGCCGAGGTCGCCGGCCTGCGCGGCGGCGCCGCACCGCCGCCGGTTCCCGGGATGCCGGTCGAAACACCGCTCGCGACACCCATCGAGCCGCCGATGCGCCCGGTGGCCGAGGTCGAGCCGCCGCCCGAACGACCGCAACCCGCCGCACCGCCACCGTTCGAGCCGGCGCCGGAACCGGCCCGCTTCTCCCTGCCGTCGCTGGAAAGCCTGCTGACCGGGCGCTGGCTGGTGTGGATCGGCGGCGTTGCCTTGGCGCTGGGCGGCGCCTTCCTGGTGCAGGTGTCCATCGAGTCGGGCCTGATCACACCGCCCGTGCGCATCCTGTCCGGCCTGGCGCTGGCCGTTGCGCTGGTCGCCGGGGCGGAGTGGCTGCGCCGCCACCCGCCGGCGCGCGGCGTCGGCCCGCTCGGCCCCGATCACCTGACGCCCAGCGTCGCCGGGGCCGGCGTCGCCGTCGCCTACGCCGCCATCTACGCGGCCTATGGCCTGTACGGGCTGATCGCCCAGCTCTCGGCCTTCATCGGCATGGCGCTGGTGTCTCTGGTCGCCGTCGGGCTCGGTCTGCTGCACGGGCCGGCGGTGGCGGCGCTGGGCATCGCCGGTGCGCTGGCCGTGCCGCTGGTGGTCGGCGGCGAGTCGGAGGATGGCGTGGCGCTGTTCGCCTACCTCGCCTCCGTCGCCGTCGTCGGCGGCCTCGCCGCGCGCTGGCGCGGCTGGGCGTGGGCGCTGCTGATGGCGCACGGCGGCGGCACCCTTTGGGTGCTCGTCTGGATCGTCTCCACCATCGGCGGGGAGGAGCCGTGGGCGGCGGCACTTTTCGTTCCCGTGGTGGGCGCCCTGGCGGCCGTGCTGCGCCGGCGGGCGGACGCGGAGGGCGGCGCTCCGGACCGGATCGGTGCGGTGCACGCCGGGCTGACGCTCGTGGGATCGCTGGCGCTGCTGCTGGCCACCGGCGACGCGGTGCTGGGCATGGCGCTCGCCATCGCGGCGGCGGCGCTGCTGATGGCTGACGAGCGCGCCGGTCCGCGGCTCACCGGCGGCACGGGCGCCGCCCTGCTGGTGCTGCTGACCGCCGTGGCGTCGGCGCACGAAAACGACGGGCCGTGGCTGTTCGCGCCGGTGATGGCCCTGGCCTTCGGCGCCGCCACCTTCGCGCTGGCGCACGGCAGCGCGCGGGCCGGCTGGTTCGCCCTGATGGGCGCCGTCGGGCCGGCGCTGCTGGTGGCGGCCGGCTACTGGCTGGCGGTGGGGGGCGAACCGGACGCCGACTGGGCGCTGGTCGCCGCGGCGGTGGCGGTGTTGCACACGGCGCTGGCGACCACCGCCGCGCGGTGGCGCGACGATCCGCTGGTGGGCGGACGCTGGTCGGCGCTGCTCGCCGCCCACGCCACCGCGGCGCTGGCCGGCGTGGCGCTCGGCGCCGCCTTCATCCTGCGCGACGCGTGGCTCAGCGTGGCGCTGGCGGCGACGGTGGCGGGTGCGGCCTGGGTGCATCGCTCCGTGCCCGTGGCCGGGCTGCGGCACGCGGCCCTGGTGCTGGCCGGCGTGGTGATCGGGCGCCTCGCCGCCAACCCGGACGTGTTCGGCTATCCGCTGGGCGGCCCGGTGCCCGGCGTGTCGTGGATCTGGACCGGCTACGGCCTGTCGGCGCTGGCCTTCCTGGCGGCGCGCCGGGGCTTCGGCGAAGCCGCGTCGCTGACGCTGCGCACGGTGCTGGAGGGCGGGGCGCTGACCTTCCTCATCCTGCTGGTCAGTTTCCAGTTCCGCCTGTCCGTCGGCGGCGGCGACCTCGCCGGCACCGGCTACGGCCTTCTTGAGCAGAGCCTCAACAGCGCGTGGTGGCTGGGCGTCGCGCTGTTCCTCTACGCCCGCGCCGGGGACAGCGCGAACCCGACGGTGCGCTGGGGCTGGCGCGTGCTGGGGCTGATGGGGGCGGTGCAGGTGCTGGCCGGCCACGTCATCCTCGACAACCCGCTGGTCACCGACGATCCGGTGGGCGCGTGGCCGGTGGCAAACCTGCTGCTGCTGGCCTACGCCGTCCCCGCCGTTCTGGCGGGCGGCGTCGCGTGGGTGGCGGCGTGGCGGGGCGACCGGCGGCTCGGCCTCGCGGCCGGGGGTGGGGCCTTGCTGATGGCCTGGGTGTGGCTGTCGCTGTCGGTGCGCCACGCCTTCCACGGCACGCACATGGCGGCGGGCGCGGTGTCGGACGGGGAACTGTACAGCTATTCGGTGGCGTGGCTGGCGTTCGGCGGGGTGCTGCTGGGCGTGGGGCTGTGGCGGGGCAGCCTGCTGTTCCGCTACGCCTCGCTGCTGCTCGTTCTCGCCAGCGTCGCCAAGGTCTTCCTGATCGACCTGTCGGCGCTGTCCGGGCTGTGGCGGGCGGTGTCGTTCATCGGGCTGGGGGGCGCGCTGCTGGGCATCGGTCTCGTCTACCAACGCTACGTCCTGATGCGCCCACCCGCCGCCGGCCCGGAGCTTGAGCCTGATCTGGGCGCGCGATAGAAAGGGCCGCGTTCCACTTATCCCGACGGGAGCAGGATGATGAAGAGCAAGGCGTTCGCCGCGGTGGCCGTGGTGCTCACGGGCTTTGGCAGCGCGACTCCGGTCCTGGCCGACGACCTCGGCACGCTGATGACCGCCTGCCGCGAGCGCGACGGCGGCCTGCCGGAGCCGGTGTGCCAGTGCATCGCGTCCAGGATGACGAAGCAGGACCTCGCCGCCTACGCCCAGCTCGCCAAGGCGCGCGAGGGCACGGACTCGCAGGTCGCCGCCTACGAGCGGCAGAACGCCGCCTTCGTCACCAAATTCGATGGCATCGTCAAGCGCTGCCAGCGGGGCGGCTGAGCGGAGCGCGTTGGAGGAACGCGGTGGCGGACGGTTGGCCGTCCACCGCTGCATCCCTGCGCCGGCCGTATCAGTTGCGCATCGGCCGGGCGGACCCACCGGGGATGAAACTGTTGAGACGGTCAGCCGCCGGCACCGAGGTCGGTTTCGTCGTGGTGCGTGCGAGCCCGAGTATCAGTTGGACCCGAGGCCCCTGGAGCACCCCCCGATTGCGCCATGGCCGGTGTGCCGGCCGGGAGCACGCTTTCTAGACTTCCCTGACGGGGGCCGCATGCCGGCGGCGCCACGGAGGAAGCCATGGACGTTCCATACCCACGCTGTGCCGGTCTTGATGTGCACAAGAAGACGGTCGTCGCAAACGGCTCAATGGCCTCGGCTTCGCTGTCACCATCGAGCCGATGCCCCAAGTCGCCTGACGAGAGTTCGGTTTCTTTCTAGACTTTCCGCGCACCGGTATCAAACAGGCGGTCTGGCTTTGCCAGAGCAAGGCCATGGGAGGGCGCTCTATCCGAAAGAGAGTTTTCTTTTAGCCATAAGGGTCGTAGATCGAGCCATAAGGGTCATAGGCTTAGCCGTAAGAGTCATGGAGGCTCAAAGCTGGTGGTTGTAAGTGACAGCCATTTCCACCCTTGGAGTGCACCCAAATGGTTCTCGGAAAACACCTTCGGCCGGTAGCGCTGCTGGCAGCCCTATTGTTCCCTTCCATCGCGGCGGCGCAGAGCGCACCCCTCACGATCCACTCTATCGACAATATGCCCCAAGGCCGTGCCTCGGATGGGCAGGGCATTATGACCGATGCCGTCATGGAGGCGGTGAAGCGGGCGGGATTGACGGGCAATCTGGTTTTCAGGCCATGGGCACGGACGCAGGAGGAGGTGTCCGCTGGCAAGGACATTCTTATCACCGGCCTCTCTCGCACGCCGGCGCGTGAGGAAAAGTACACGTGGGTGTTTCCGGTCTTCAATCTTAATTTCGCGTTTGGAACTTTTGGGAAGCCGGTGTCGAGCTTCGAAGAGGCCAAGGCGACTCTCAAGCATATCGCCGTCGCCATCGGAACGCCCCAGCATGCCATTCTCCAAAAGGAAGGATTCTCTCCGGATCAAATCATGGCGCTACCGATGGAGAGCCAGAGCAAAGTCTTGGATTTGATGTTGGCGGGGCGGGCCGACGCCTGGTTCAATGTCACTGAGAACACGAAATATGAAACCAGGGGCAATCCCGAGGCGAGCAAGCTGGTGTTCGGCGCGCCCATGCTGAATCCGACGCAGTATATCGCCTGCTCCAAGAATTGCAGTCCCGATCTTGTCGCCAAGCTGAAGAAGGCTTTGGAAGAGATGAAGGCCGACGGGACGATCGCCGCCATCGTGGCCCGCTACCAGTAAAAGACGACGGCAGAGAGCGGCCTTCCGGCTTTCGGATGGCCGCCGGCCTGTCCACTGGCCAGGAATCATAAGCGCGCCTCCAGAGTGGAGGCCAAACGGGGATAACCGGTGTGGTCGACTTCTCCCGGGGAAGGCCGCATCGGCGCTTCGCAGGAAGTGACGGGGGAAAACCGTGGACAGACAGTCGAAGAACGTGTTCCAACGCAGCCTGAAGACGAGGTTCGCCGTCCTGGTGGCGGTGCTGATGGTTGTGGTGTTCGGGTTAACCGGTGTGATGATGGTCCGCCAGAACGCGGACGACCGCTTGGCGCTGGTCGAACAGCGGGGCCGCATGCTGACCTCCATGCAGGCGGAAAGCGTGGCGCCGCCCCTGTGGAACATGGACATGGACCAGGTCCAGACCGTGCTCAAGGCACTGCAGCGTGATCCCGCCTTCGCCTATGCAAAGGTCGTCGCCCCGAACGGTAAGGTGACCGCCACCATCGGCGACACGTCCGTCACCGACGGCCTGTCCTTCGTCGAGCCCGTCGCCAAGGACGGCGAGAAGCTGGGAACGCTCGAGGTGATGCTGTCCAATGCCCCCTTTAACGCGACCCTGCTCCGCGACCAGTTGCGGACCATGGGCACGTTGGGGCTGGTGTTCGTCGCCATCGTCACCGGTTTCGTCGTCCTTCTGGGCTTCATCTTCGGCCCTCTCGGCCAGATCGAGAAGGCGATCATGCGCCTGTCGTCGGGGGCGCTGGACACCGAGATCCCCTGCCTCGACCGCAGCGACGAGATTGGCGCCATCGCGCATTCGTGCCAGGTGTTCAAGGAGAACGCTGCGGCCATGGACCGCATGCGCGCCGAGCAGACGGCCAAGGATCGCGAGGCGGCAGAGGAGAAACGCCGCGCCATGCAGGACATCGCCACCGACTTCGAGAAGAACGTCAACGCGGTGGCGCAGCAGGTGGCGTCGGCCTCGACCGAAATGGGCGCGACCTCGCGTTCCATGACCACCGTCGCCGACGCCGCCACCACCCAAGCGAAAGCGGCGGGCGAGGCGGCCGCCCATGCCTCGGCCAACGTCCAGACCGTGGCTTCCGCCGCCGAGCAACTGGCCGCCTCCATCGGCGAGATCGCTCGTCAGGTCGCCGTCGCCAACAGCACGTCGCAGCAGGCGGTGGACAAGGCGGAGCGCACCAACACGGTGGTCAAGACCCTCGACGAGGCCGCCCATCGCATCGGCGAGGTGGTGAAGCTGATCACCGACATCGCCAGCCAAACCAACCTGCTGGCGCTGAACGCCACCATTGAGGCGGCACGCGCTGGCGAGGCCGGCAAGGGCTTCGCTGTGGTCGCCAACGAGGTCAAGAGCTTGGCCAACCAGACGGCCAAGGCCACCGAGGAGATTGCCGGCCAGATCCAGTCGGTGCAGACCGCGACACAGGAGGTGGTGGACGCCATCGCCGACATCGCCCGCACCATCGGCGAGATCAGCACCACCAACACCACCATCGCCTCGGCGGTGGAGGAGCAGCAGGCGGCCACGCGCGAAATCGCCTGCAACGTCGAAGGGGCGGCCAACGGCACCGTCCAGGTTGCCAACAACGTCGCCGGCGTCATCGCCGCCGCCAGTCAGGCCGGCGAGGCCGCCACCAGGGTGCTGGGCGAGGCCCGGCAGTTGTCCCAGATCTCGGAGGAACTGAACCGCGAAGTTCGGGGCTTCCTGGAACGGGTGCGCGCGCAGTGACGCATTGATAGGATTCACACCGGGCCGCCGTCATGCGATTCTGGCGGCATGGCTCATACCGGCGGCGCTTGATCGCTTCCATCGAGCGCCGCCGGTCAAACCCGACAGATCAATGCGATAGCATTGATTGAGAGGGTGATACGGACGACGCCTTCAGGCGCCGGCCGTATCAGATTGCCGTCCAGCCGGTGGTGGTAAACGTGGCGATGGCGGGCGCGCCCGACAGCGGGCCGTCGTACCGGCACGACTGGAAGTCCACCTGGCTGGGCGTGCCGATGGCCGCCGGCCGCGCGCTTCACGTTGGGGTTTCGGCTTTGGCCTCGACCCAACGCCGTCCTACCGTCCCAGCATCCGCATCGCCGCGCGGTACAGCCGGCTGGCCGGGTCGGCCAACCGGTCCACCACGCTGAAGTGGTGGGCCTGCGGCACCACGATCTCCTCGACATCGTTGCCCGCCGCCCGCCACGCCGCGGCGTAGGCGGTCTGCTGGCGCTTCTCCTCGCCGGTGCCGTCGCCGCCGACGGCCAGCACCAGCGGCGGGGCCGGCGGGGCGGGGACGTGATGGATGGGGCTGGCGCGCCGGGCCGACTCCGCGTCCAGGCGCAACTGCTCCTGCACCGAGGTGTGGCGCACCGGCTCCAGGTCATAAATCCCGGCGATGCCGATGCCGCCCTTGATCAGATCGCGCGGCAGGCCATGGGCGGTCCAATCGGTGGACAGCATCTCGGCGGTCAGGTGCCCGCCCGCCGAGTGGCCGGACAGCACCATGCGCCCGGCGTCCACGCCGTGCTCGCCCGCGTGCGCCGCCAGCCACCGCACGGCGTCGCGCACGTGGCCGGTCAGCTCCTCCAGCGTCACGTCGGGACACAGGCCGTAGCCGACGGTCGCCACCGCCACGCCGTCGCCGACGAACAGGTCGGCCAGGAACGAGAACTCGTCCTTCGACAGCCCGCGCCAGTAGCCGCCATGGATGAACACGAACAGGGGTGCGCCTTCACCGGCCGGGAACAGGTCGATGCGCTGGCGCGGGTGCGGCCCGCAGGCGATGTTCAGGGTGCCGCGCAACCGCGCGCGCATGCCGGCGCTGTCGGCGGCCCAGCGGGCGATGAAGTCCGTGTGTTCCGGGATGCGGGCGCGGAAGTTGTACTCGTGCTCCAGCTCCGCCGGGGTCATGCCGCGGTAGACCGCTTCGTCAGACGCCAAGATAGCGCTCCTTCAGGCTGGGGGCGGCGGTCAGCTCCGCCGAGGTGCCGGTCCAGGCGAGCCGGCCCTTCTCGATGACGTGGTGGCGGTCGGCCAGCCGCGCCAGCGCCGCGACGTTCTTGTCGACGACGAGGATCGACTGCCCCTCCTCCTTCAGCGTGGCGAGGCACTGCCAGATCTCGGCGCGCACCAGCGGGGCCAGCCCCTCGGTGGCTTCGTCGAGGATCAGCAGCTTCGGGTTGGTCATCAGCGCCCGCCCGATGGCCAGCATCTGCTGCTCGCCCCCCGACAGGGTGCGCGCGAGGTTGGCGGACCGCTCGGCCAGCCGCGGGAACAGGGCGCAGACGCGCGGCACCGTCCACGGGTTGGCGCGGCCCTGCCGGTTGGCGGCGGTGGCGACGAGGTTCTCCAGCACGGTCAGCGTCGGGAACACCTGCCGCCCCTCCGGCACCAGCCCGATGCCGACGCGGGCGATGCGGTGCGGCGGCTGCCCGGCCAGCTCGCGCCCCTCGAACACGACGCTGCCGCCGGCCGGGGGCACGAGGCCCAGGATGGTGCGGATCGTCGTCGTCTTGCCCATGCCGTTGCGGCCCAGCAGCGTGGCGACCTCCCCGGCCTCCACCCGCAGGCCCATGCCGAACAGCACCTGGCTCAGCCCGTAGAACGCGGTCAGCCCCTCGACGCGCAGCATCAGGCGGCCTCCTCTTCGCCGAGGTAGGCTTCGCGCACGGCCGGGTCGGCGCGGATCTCGGCCGGGGCGCCGGTGGCGAGATCCTTGCCGCGCACCAGCACGGTGATGCGGTCGGCCAGCGCGAAGACGGCGTCCATGTCGTGTTCGACCAGCAGGATGGTCAGGCCGCCCTTCAGGTCCGTCAGCAGTTCCACCATGCGCGCGGATTCCTCTGGCGCCATGCCGGCCATCGGCTCATCCAGCAGCAGCAGCTTCGGGTTCGTCGCCAGCGCCATGGCGAGTTCAAGCTGGCGCTTCTCGCCGTGCGCCAGCGCATCGGCCGGCGTGTGGGCGCGGCTGCCCAGCCCGACGCGCTCCAGCACCGCGCGCGCCGGATCGGCCAGCCGCCGGTCGCGCCCGGCGTCGCGCCAGAAGCGGAAGCTGTGCCCGGATTGGGCCTGCACCGCCAGCGCCACGTTGTCCAGCGCCGTGAAGCTGGGAAAAACGGACGTGATCTGAAAACTGCGCGCCAGCCCCAGGTGCGCGCGTTTGTGCACCGCCAGCCGCGTCACGTCGCGCCCCTGGAACAGGATGCGGCCGTCGTCGGGCGTCAGCTCCCCCGTCAACTGGCCGATCAGCGTCGTCTTGCCGGCCCCGTTCGGGCCGATCAGCGCGTGCAGCGCCCCCTCGGCCACCTCCAGCGACAGATGGTCGGTGGCGGCGAGCCCGCCGAAGCGCTTGACCAGCCCTTCCACCTTCAACATGGGCGCGCTCATCGCCGGTTCCCCGTCAGCACGCCCCACACGCCGCGCCGGGCGTACAGCACGATCATCAGCAGGATCGGCCCCAGCACGATCTTCCAGTGCTCGCCCAGGCCCGGCCGCGCCAGTTCCATCACCTCCGGCACGAACTCCTCCAGCAGCAGCAGCGCCGCCGCCCCCAGCACCGGCCCCACCAGCGTGCCCATGCCGCCCAGCACGACCATGACGATCAGGTCGCCCGACCGGCTCCAGTGCAGGTACTGCGGTCCCACGAACAGCGTGGCGTTGGCCAGCAGCGCCCCCGCCAGTCCGGCGATCCCGCCCGCCAGCACGAAGGCCGCCAGCTTGTAGCGCGTCACCGGGTAGCCCAGCGCCCGCATGCGCCGTTCGTTGTCCTTGGCACCCCGGATGACCCGCCCGAAGCGCGCGTTGACCAGCCGCCAGCCGAACAGCAGCACCGCCAGCAGGATGCCCAGCGCCACGTAGTAGAAGGTGGTGTTGTCGGTGATGTTCGGCCCGCCGGGGAAGGTGGACCGGCTCCACAGCGCGATGCCGTCGTCGCCGCCGTAGGCCCGCAAGGACGTCATCAGGTAGAAGAGCATCTGCGCGAAGGCCAGCGTGATCATGATGAACGGCACGCCGGTGGTGCGCAGCGAAATGGCCCCGATCGGCAGCGCCGCCAGTGCCGATATGAGGAACGCCAGCGGCCAGACGACGAACCCGTTCAGCGTGCCCGGCATGCCGAACAGCGTCGACCCGTCCGCCTGGTGGGCGAAGAGGATGCCGACGACGTACCCGCCGATCCCGACGAACGCCGCGTGCCCGAAGCTGACCATCCCTCCGAACCCGAGGATGAGGTCGAGGCTGACGGCGGCCAGCGCGAAGACGAGGATGCGCGTCCCCAGCCGCACATAGAACGGCTCCCCCATCCACGCCGCCACCGGCGGCAACAGAACCGCCACGGCCAGCAGGACGAGAAGCGCTATGCGGGTGCGGGTGAGGGGGATCGGCATCGTCTCGGTCGGCTGGTTAAGCGTCGCCTTGGCAGGCAATTTTTGACACAGATGAACACAGATGGACACAGATGAAGATTATAAAGAAAATCATAGGGCGACGCGGCGGAAGCCGACCTTCGGCGCGCCGAAGTTCAAAAGCAGCCCCTTGTTCAGGCCGGCGGCGCGGAGGCAATTCAGGACCTGCCCGGTGTGGGCGGGGATCAGGCTTTCCACGGCCTTGATTTCGACGACGATGGCGTCGGCGACGATCAGGTCGGCGACATAGCGGCCGACCGGCGCCCCCTTGTACTCGATCTTGAATTCGACTTCTTCGCGTGTCGGCAATCCACGCAAGCGCAATTCCTGGACCAGTGCCTTGCGGTACACCGCTTCGAGAAAGCCATGCCCCATGACATTGCCCACTTCGAAAGCGGCCCCAATAATTTCCTGTGTCAGCGGATCCTTCTCCTGATCCGATAAATCATCATTCATATTCATCTGTGTCCATCTGTGTCAAAAAATACTCCCCCTTACTCCGCACTCATCTCATACAAGTTCCACGCCGTCTTCTTCGCCACCCGGTCGTACAGCGTGCGGGCGCGGTAGTTGTCGTCGGCGGTGATCCAGCGGATGAAGGGCCAGCCGCGCGCGCGCGCGATCTCGCGCAACCGCGCCAGCAGCGCCTCGCCCACCCGCGCGCCCCGCGCCTCCGGGTCGATGTACAGGTCGTCCAGGAAGCCCACGTCGGCGGCGCGGATCGGGCTGGGCATGCGGCGGACGTGCGCCAGCCCCACCACGCGGCCGTCCTGCACGGCGACCAGCCCCTCCATCTCGTGCGCCGGGTCGTGCAGCCACGCCCACAGGCGGTCGAGCACGCTCTCGTCCTCCGGGCGCTTGTAGAAGGCCATGTAGCCACGGTACAGGCGGCGCCAGTCGGCTTCGTGCCCGGGCGCCAGGGAAACGATCTCAAGGCTCATGCGCATCACCCCGCGGGAAAGAGGCCGCGCGGGCGGATCGCCAGCACCACGGCCATGAGGACGTAAATCAGCATCGACGACAGCGCGGCCCCCACGCCGTTGGCGCTGGCCGGGTCGAGGAACAGGCGGAACAGCCCCGGCAGCATGGCGCGCCCCAGCGTGTCCACCACGCCCACCAGCAGGGCGCCCGCCAGCGCCCCCCGGACCGAACCGATGCCGCCGATGACGATGACGACGAAGGTCAGGATCAGGATCTGCTCCCCCATGCCCACCTGCACGGCCAGCACCGGCCCCGCCATGGCCCCGGCCAGCGCCGCCAGCCCGCAGCCCAGCGCGAAGACGAGGCTGAACAGGAGGCGCACGTCCACGCCCAGCGCCGTCACCATCTCGCGGTTCGTCGCCCCGGCGCGGATCAGCATGCCGACCCGCGTGTGCGCGATCAGCACCCACAGGAACGCCGCCACCGCCACGCCCACGCCGATGATGGCGAGGCGGAACGCCGGGTATGTCAGCCCGAACAGGTCCACCGTGCCGGCCAGCGCGGCGGGCGGGTTCAGGAAGATCGGCACCGGGCCGAACAGGATGCGGATCAGCTCGTTGAAGAACAGGATCAGCCCGAAGGTCGCCAGCACCTGGTCCAGGTGGTCGCGCCGGTACAGCGTGCGCAGCGTCGTCACCTCCACCAGCAGCCCCAGCGCGGCGGTCGCCAGCACGGCGGCGGGCAGCGCCAGGGCGAAGCTGTCGAAGGTGCGGGCGAACAGCGCCGTCAGGTAGGCGCCGACCATGTAGAAGGAGCCGTGCGCCAGATTGATCAAATCCATGATGCCGAAGACGAGCGTCAGCCCGGCCGCCATCAGGAACAGCATGACGCCGAGCTGGACGCCGTTCAGGCCCTGTTCGGCGACGAGCATCCAGTCCATCGCCGCCTCACTTCGTCGGGCAGGACGCAGCGTGCAGGTCGGCCACGTCGGTGGCGACGGTGCCGATGATGCGGTTGGTCAGCGCCCCGTCCGGCCCCTTCACCACCTCGCGCAGGTAATAGGTCTGGATCGGGTAGTGGTTGGTGTTGAAGCGGAAGGCGCCGCGCGTGGATTCGAACGGCGCCGCCTCCAGCGCCTTGCGCAGCCTGTCCTTGTCCGACAGGTCGCCGCCCACCGCCTTCACCGCCCCGTCGATCAGGCGCGCCGCGTCGTACGCCTGGGCGGCGTAGTAGGAAGGCTGGCGGCCGTACTTCGCCGTGAACGCCGCCATGAACTCCCGGTTGGCCGGCACGTCCAGGTCCTGGCTCCATTGCAGGGTGTTCTTCACGCCCAGCACGGCGTCGCCCACCGCGCCGAAGGTGTCCTGGTCGAAGGAGAAGCCGGGGCCGATCAGCGGGATCTCCCCCACCAGCCCGGCCTGCTGGTACTGCTTCAGGAAGTTGATGCCCATGCCGCCGGGCAGGAAGATGAACACCGCGTCCGGCCGGGCCGCCTTCACCTGGGCGATCTCGGCGGCGTAGTCGAGCTGGCCCAGTTGCGTGAACACCTCGCCCGCCAGCTCGCCCTTGTAGGAGCGGCGGAAGCCCGCCACCACGTCCTTGCCGGCCGGGTAGTTGGGCGCCATCACGTAGGCGCGCTTGACGCCCTGCTGCATGGCCGCCAGCCCGGCCATCTCCCCCACCACGTCCACCGTCCAGGAGACGTTGAAGAAGAAGGGCGAGCACTGGGCGCCGGCGAGCTGCGCCGTGCCGGCGTTCGGGCTGATGAAGAACACCTGCGCGCTGGCCAGCGTCGGCATCATGGCCAGCGCAAGGTTCGACCAGATGGTGCCGGTGACGAACTGCACGCGGTCGCGCTCGACCATGCGGTTGGCGAGGCCCACGGCGACGTCCGGCTTCTGTTGGTCGTCGGCCTCGAACACCTGGGTGTCCAGGCCGCCCAGCTTGCCGCCGGCCTGCTCCAGGGCGAGCAGGAAGCCGTCGCGGATGTCGGCGCCGATCACGGCGCCCGGCCCGGACAGGGTGGTGAGGAAGCCGATCCGCAGCGTTTCGGCGGCGGAGGCGGTGGTGGCGACCAGCGCGAACGCGGCGGCGAGGAGGGGAAGGGTACGGGGCATGGCGGTGCGTGCCTTGCAAAGGTGCAGCGGTGGGGCAAAGGTGCAGTGGTGGGGGCGCTCGCCCCCAAACCCTCACTTCATCGCGCAATCCTTGGCGTAGGCATCGGCGTGGTCCTTGAACACCGTGCCGACCAGCTTGTTGGTCACCACGCCGTCGGCACCCTTCACCACCTCGCGCAGGTAGACGTTCTGCACCGGGAAGTGGTTGTTGTTGAAGGTGAACGACCCGCGCACCGATGCGATCTTCGCCGCCTTGATCGCCGCGCGCAGCTTGTCCTTGTCGCCCAGGTTGCCGCCCACCGCCTTCACCGCCGCGTCGATGACCAGGGCCGCGTCATAGCCCTGGCTGGCGTACATGGAGGGTAGGCGGTTGTGCTTGGCCTTGAAATCGGCGACGAACTTCTGGTTGACCGGATTGTCCATGTCCGGGCTCCACTGCGCCGAGTTCTTGACGCCCAGCGCCGACTCGCCCACCGCGCCCAGGATGTCCTGGTCGAAGGAGAAGCCGGGGCCGAACAGCGGCACCTGCCCCTTCAGGCCGGCCTGATCGTACTGCTTGATGAAGTTGATGCCCATGCCGCCGGGATAGAAGACGTACACCGCGTCCGGCGCCGCCGCCTTGAGCTGCGCCAGTTCGGCGGCGTAGTCCAGTTGGCCCACCTGCGTGTAAACCTCGCCGGCCACCGCCCCCTTGTAATAGCGCTTGAAGCCCGCCAGCGCGTCCTTGCCGGCCGGGTAGTTCGGCGCCATCAGGTAGACCTTCTTGAAGCCCTGCTCCTGCACGTGCTGGCCGACCGCCTCGTGGATGGTGTCGTTCTGCCACGCCACGTTGAAGAAGTACGGGTTGCACTGGGAACCCGCCAGTTGCGACGGCCCGGCGTTCGGGCTGATGAAGAAGGTCTGCGCGTTCGCCAGCGTCGGCATCATGGCGAGTGCGAGGTTCGACCACACCACGCCGGTCACCATGTGCACGCGGTCGCGCTCGACCATGCGGTTGGTCAGGCCCACGGCGACGTCGGGCTTCTGCTGGTCGTCCGCCTCGACCACCTGGGTGTCCAGGCCGCCCAGCTTGCCGCCCAGATGCTCCATGGCCAGCGCGAAGCCGTCGCGGATGTCGATGCCCAGGCCGGCACCGGGGCCGGACAGCGTGGTGATCATACCGATCTTCAGCGTCTCGGCGGCCGTGGCCTTCGATGCCGTGGCGGGGCCGGCGAGCAGGGCAAGCACGCTGGCAGCCGCCAGCAGGGTCCGGGTCGTCATGCGTCAACCTCCTCTGTTCAACCGTCTTCTTGTGTTCGTTCGTTCGAGAGCGGCTTATGCCGGATATTTAAGCCCTTCTCCCCTTGAGGGAGAAGGGTTGGGGTGAGGGGGCGTTCCCGGCGGAAGCCGGGATAAAGACTCTATTTCCGGCCGTCCGGCCGTAACCACCCACCCCCACCCCCTCTCCCCTCAATTGAGAGGGGTTTTGAATGGCCACGAATCCGCTTCAGCGTTCGTTTTCAGGCGACGCTCTGCAGGCGCCGTTGGTCCGCCCACGCGCGCGCGGTGGTCGGACGTCCATCGTCGTCGATAAGGTCCCGTTCGCGCAATTCGGCGACATGGCCGACGAACCAGTCCGCCGTGCCCGGCCGCTCCCACGCCTCCATCCAGTTCTGCTCCAGGAAGGCGAGGATGGCCGGCTGGCCCAGCTCCGCCTCCCACAGGATGCCGAGCAGCGAGGTCTGCGCCTCCTCGTGCATGCACTGCTGGAAGGTCAGCTTCTTTTCGGCCTTGGCCTCGGCCAGTTTGGTCGTCTCCGGCCCCGGCCCCAGACCGAAGTCGATGAGCGGCCGGCGCTCCGGCGCCGCGACCAGCCAGTGCGCCACCTCGTGCACGATCACGGTGGCCTCGACGTCGGTGCGGATGACGTGGCCGTCCCACATGAAGGATTTGCTCGGCGCCTCGTCCAGCGTGCCGATGCCGTGCGCGTGCGCCAGTTCCACGCCCTGGGCGCGCTGTTCCGGCGTGTCGACGCCGCCGGTCACCGGCCACGTGCCGGCGATGCGGCGGAAGGCGGCCGCCGCCAGCGGCTGCCCCTCCAGATGCCGCGCGAAGGTGGCGATCGCCTCGGGCATGACGTCGGCGGAGATGGGGGTGAGGATCATGATGACCGGTGCTGCTGCGGGAATACGCGGGTAACCGCCCTATTTGCCCGCTCCCCACGCCCTCCCGCAAGCCCGGCGGGGGAGGGGGCGGCGGAATTTCCGGGAATAGCCGGGGTGGGGTGCGTGTTCGTCTCTGCGGCAAAGATGAACCCCGATGGACCGACAGGATCTTCGATCAGCGTCCATCGGGGTTCAGCCGTGTCCCCATCCGCCCGCCGATGTGAGGATCTGCTGGCGGAGCTGGGCCGGGTGCAGGGCGTTTCGTTGACAATATTCCTATCGTCCGTCACAATGCTCCTACCCCAGGGCGTCGGCGGAAAACGGGGGGTGGGCGGATGTGACGACCATGAGGAAAGCGTATCACGGTGTATCATCCGGTAACATTCGCCCCCCGATCCCGGTCTTCGAATGACCACACCGGCCACGGGAGAGGCGTTTTGCCCTCGGTATGCGATCATGCTATACGCTCGACGGCCTTGCGGACCACGGAGGTCCGGCCATGCCTGACGTGACCTTGCGACCGAACATGCCGCTTCCAGACGCGCCTTCCCCAGCCCCGCGTGCCCCCGTTCCGGCGCGGCCCCGGCTGTCCGTCGTCATCCCCTTCTACAACGAGGGGCCCAACGTCGAGGCGCTGTTCGCCCGCCTCGTACCGGCGCTGGAATCGCTGGGCCTGACGTGGGAGGTCGTCTGCGTCAACGACGGCAGCCGCGACGACACCGTGGAGCGCCTCGTCGCCGCGCACGGGCGCGAGCCGCGCATCAAGGTGGTCGACCTGTCGCGCAACTTCGGCAAGGAACTGGCGCTGTCCGCCGGTCTGGCGCACGCCCGTGGCGACGCCGTGGTGCCGATGGACGCCGACCTCCAGCACCCGCCGGAGATGCTGGCCCAGTTCATCGCCAAATGGCGCGAGGGCTACGACGTGGTGGTCGCCGTGCGCAAGGCGCGCGTCGGCCAGAGCTTCAAGCAGCGCCTGTTCGCCCGCGGCTTCTACTGGGTCTTCGACCACCTGTCGGAGGTGAAGCTGCCGCGCGAGGTGGGCGACTTCCGCCTGATGGACCGCAAGGTCGTCGACGTCATCAACCGCATGCCCGAGCGCACGCGCTTCATGAAGGGCATCTTCGCCTGGGTCGGCTTCAGGACCGCCGCCATCCCCTACGAGCAGGGGGAGCGCGCGGCCGGCGACACCAAGTGGGGCTTCGTCAAGCTGCTGCGCTTCGCCATCGACGGGCTGACCGCCTTCTCCACCTTTCCGCTGCGGGTGTGGAGCCTGGTGGGCATGGCGGTGTCGGGCTTCGCCTTCGTCTACATCGTGCTGCGCCTGCTGCGCACGCTGATCTTCGGCGTCGACGTGCCGGGCTATGAGTCCCTGATCGTCTCCGTGCTGTTCATGGGCGGGCTGCAGCTCATCACGCTGGGCATCATCGGCGACTACCTCGGCCGCGTGTTCGCCGAGGTGAAGGGCCGCCCGCTGTTCATCGTGCGCGAGACGCACGGCTTCGATCCGCCGCCAAACCCGACGGCGGTCACCACCAAGGTCCCGATGGACGAAACGGTGGGCGAAACCGTCTAGCCCCCTTCGCACCGGGCGGCGCATCCGCCTGATCGCCGCCCGCGTCCGTCCCGCTTGGCCCCACCGCTTCCCATTCCTTCCCTATCGCACCGGGAAGGGATGGGCCGATGCACGCGCGCACACTCGGGATCGGGCTGGCGCTGGCCGTTTCGGTGGGGCTCGCCGCGCCCGCGGCGGCGGTCCGCTCCGACGGCCTGCGCGACACGGTGACGGCGGTGGCCGAAAACCGTTTGGGGGAGGTCGGGCACGGCGGCCTCGTGGTCGGCGTCGTGCACGAAGGGCGGACGCTGGTTCTGGGCTTCGGCGACAGCGGGCAGGCGAAGGGCCGGCCGAACGGCCGCACCGTCTTCCAGATCGCCTCGCTCACCAAGCCCTTCACCGGCACCATCCTGGCCGAGCTGATCCGCGCCGGCGCCGTGCGCGCCAGCGACCCGCTGCGCCGCCACCTGATCGCCACGCCCCGCGTGCCCGACTACGACGGCCGGCCGATCCGCCTGATCGACCTCGCCACCCACACCGCCGGCCTGCCCAACGTGCCGGAGACGCCGAACTTCTCCTGGTCGCGCCTGGAGGACCCCCGCAACCCCTACAAGCCGCTGACCCGCGCGGAGGTGGACGCGTGGCTGGCCGGCTACGAGCTGGCGGCCCCGCCGGGCACGCGCTTCCGCTACTCCAACGTCGGCATGGCCGTGCTGGGCGAGGCGCTGGAGGCGGCGGCCGGCGCCAGCTACCCCGACCTGCTGAGACGGGTGGTCACCGCCCGCTTCGGCCTGAGGGACACGACGCTGACCCTGACGGCGGAGCAGCGCGCCCGCAAGGCCGTCGGCCACGCCCGCGGCCGTCCGGTGCCGGATTGGGAGGCGCCGGCCATGCAGCCGTCCTTCGGCCTCTACTCCACCGCCGACGATCTGGTGAAATGGCTGCGCGTGAACCTGGGCGACTGCCCGGGCGGGTGCGGCGACGACGTGGTCGGCACGCTGGCGCTCGCCCAGACCGTGCAGGTGGAGGGGCGCGCGCTGGCCGATCCCGGCACGCTGGGGCTGGGGGCCATGGCGCTGGGCTGGTTCGTGTCGCCTGCGGCGGACGGCACGCCGATCTACTGGCACAGCGGCTCCACCGGCGGCTTCAACGCCTACATGGCCTTCTCCCGCGCCCATCGCTGGGCCGTGGTGACGCTGAACAACAGCGACCCCGAGCGCGTGGTGGCCGACCGCGTCGCCGTCGACCTCGTGCGGGTGTTCGAGAACCGTTGAGCCCGCACTTGGATTTGCGCACGGGACGCGGGTAGGATCCGGCGCCCTTTCAATCACGCGCCGGTGGTCCGCGGTGGAAACCTTCGCCCAACCCCTCGATGCCGGGGCCCTTTACCGGCTCGGCATCGAGCGCTACCGGCAGGGCGACGTGGCCGGCGCCGCCGACCTGATCGCGCGCTCCCTGGCACTCCACCCGCAGCCCGGCGCGTTCTCCGACCTCGGCATCATGCTGCACACGCTGGGCCGGCTGGTGGAGGCGGAGGACGCCTACCGCGCCGCGCTCCGGCTCCAGCCGCAGTACCCGGAGGCGTACAACAACCTGGGCATCACGCTGCACACGCAGGCGCGGTTCGACGAAGCAGAGGCCGCCTACCGCGCCGCCCTCGCCCTGCGCCCGCACTATGCCGAGGCGCTGAACAACCTCGCCGTCACGCTCACCGACCTGACACGGACGGAGGAGGCGCTGGCCGCCTGCCGCGCGGCGCTCAGCCTGTTCCCGGACTACGTGAACGCGCACCTCACCCGCGCCAACGCGCTGCTGGCGCAGGGCCTGACGGACGCGGCGCTGGCCGCCTTCGAAACCGCCCTCACTCTGCATCCGCACAGCCTGGAAGGCCTCGTCAACCACGGCAACGCCCTGCGGCAGGCCGGCCGCCCGGAGGAGGCGCTGGCGCGCTACGATCAGGCGCTGGTATTGCACCCCGGCTATGTGGAGGCGCGCGTCAACCGCTCGTTCCTGCTGCTCGGCCGTGGCGACATGGAACGCGGCTGGTTCGAGTACGAGTGGCGCTTCTGCACCCCCGGCCTCGCCCCCCACCGCCTCCTCCAGCCGCAATGGACGGGGGAGCCGCTGGAGGGCCGCACCATCCTCCTGCACGCCGAGCAGGGGTTCGGCGATACGCTGCAGTTCGTGCGCTACGCCCCCCTGGTGGCGCAGCGCGGCGGCCGCGTTCTGCTGGGGGCGCCCGCGCCGCTGCACCGCCTGCTGCGCACCCTGCCGGGCGTCGAGCGGGTGCTGGAACCCGATGAGCCGCCGCCGCCCTTCGACCTGCATTGCCCGCTCATGAGCCTGCCGTTCGCCTTCCGCACGCGGCTGGATAGCGTTCCGGCGGAGGTGCCCTACTTCTTCCCCGATCCGGCCGACGTGGCGGCGTGGCGCGCGCGGCTGCCGGACGACGGGGCGTTGAAGGTCGGCCTCGTCTGGGCCGGCAACCCGCGCCCGCACATGCCGCGCGCCAACCTGATCGACCGCCGCCGCTCCCTCGCGCTCACCCAGCTCGCCCCGCTGGCCGGCGTGCCCGGCGTGCGGTTCTACAGCCTGCAGAAGGACGGCGACGCGGTGCTCCAGGCCAAGGCGCCGCCTGCGGGCATGGATCTGGTGAACCTGATGGACGGGGTGAGCGACTTCGCCGACACGGCGGCGCTGGTCGCCAACCTCGACCTCGTGATCGGCGTGGACACCTCGGTCATCCATCTGGCCGGTGCGCTCGGCGTGCCGGTGTGGGTGCTGTCCCGCTTCGACGGCTGCTGGCGCTGGCTGCAGGACCGGGACGACAGCCCCTGGTACCCCTCCATGCGCCTGTTTCGCCAGGAGGCGCCGGGCGACTGGGGACCGGTTGTCGCGCGGGTGGCTGAGGCGTTGCGCGACCGCGCCGCCTGATCCCCGCTCAATGCAGCCGGCGCGGCGGGGTCTCGGCCTTCGGCTCGGGGCGGCGCTGGGCGGCGGGGGCGAGCGGGCCGGCCTGGTGGTGCGCCATGCGCCACTCCCCGTCCTCGCGCACGAACAGGTTGGAGGCGGCGAGCAGCCCGCCGCCGATCATCTCCTCGCACAGCACCAGCGCGGTGTCGCCGTAGAGATGCACCACCTCGTTGCGGACGTGCACGGGGGTGATCTCCGGCTGGGACATCAGCTCGTTCCAACTGCGCAGCACCGCCTCGCGCCCGGCCAGCAGCGGCCAGCCGGGATGCAGGCAGGCGACCGGCAGCCGCCGCGCCCACAGCGATTCCATGGCCGGGTAATTGTGCGTGGCGAAGGCCCGGTAGAAGGCCTGGTTGAGGGCCAGCACGGCGTCCTGGTCGGTCATGGCGGCGCTCCACTTTGCGAGAGGCCGAATGTGTAGGCAGCCGGGCAGGGCTTGTCCAGTTCGCTAGTCCGCCGCGTGCCGTCCGTGCTGATCGCCGTCATCGGCGGCAGCCAGCGGCGCGCTGGCCGGACCGTTCAGCACCGTGCCGTCCACCGCGAAGCGGGAGCCGTGGCAGGGGCAGTCCCAGGTTTTCTCGGCCGGATTCCAGTGCACGATGCACTTCAGGTGCGTGCACACGGCGGACCGCCGGTGCAGTTGCCCCTGTTCGTCGCGGTAGACGGCGATCCGCCGGGTGCCGCGCCGCGTGACGGCGCCCGTGCCGGGGGCGATCTCGCTCTCGCTCTTCACCTCGGCCGGCATGACGTGGTGCAGGTATTGGCTGGCGACGTCGAGGTTCTCGCGCAGGTATTCGCCCAGGGTGCCGGTCATCTGGCGGGTCGGGTCGTACAGCATCGCCCACGGGTTCTCGCGCCCCAGCACGAGGTCGCAGATCAGCAGCCCGGCGATCGTGCCGTGCGTCATGCCCATGCCGCTGTCGCCGGTGGCGATGAAGACGCGGTCGCCCCGGCCGGCGTCGCGGCCGATGAAGGCCAGCCCGTCGAACGGCTCCAGCACCTGCCCGGACCAGCGGTGCTGCACGGCCCCGGCCATGGGGAAGTGGACGCGGGTCCATTCCTCCAGCCGCGCCCAGCGCTCCTCCATATCGCGCGCCTCGCCGGTCTTGTGGTCCTCGCCGCCGACGATCAGCAGGTCGTGGCCGGCCATCGGCTGGAGGCGCACGTAGTGGTACGGGTCGCGTGTGTCCCAGTAGAGAGCGTTCGGCACGGCCCCCTTGTCCACGCGCGCGGCGATGGCGTAGGTGCGGTAGGGCGCCTGCTTGGTGTGGATGGCGAACAGGTCGCTGATGGGGGAGTTGGTCGCCACCACCACCGCCGCGGCCTCCAGCGTGCTGTCGCCGAAACTCACCCACGCCTTGTCCGCGTCCTGTCCGACGCTTGTGACGTGCACGCCGGTGGCGAGGTCGCCGCCGCGCGCCTGGAACGCGCGCACCAGCCCGGCCAGGTATTTCAGCGGGTGGAACGTCGCCTGGCTCGGAAAGCGCAGGCAGGGGCCGGGATGAGACACCGGGGCCGGCGGGCGGTCGAGCTTGTCCACGTTCACATGCCCGGCGCGGAAGGCCGCCTCGCGCTCGCGGTCCAGCGAGTCGGGATCCTGCCCCGGCGCCAGCATCAGCCATCCGTCGATGCGAACGAAGTCGCAGGCGATGTTTTCCTCCCGCACCAGCCGCTCGATGGTGTCGATGGCGGTGTTGTGGCTCTGGAAGGCGAGGCGCGCGCCGCCCTCGCTGTGGATGCGCTCCATCTCGGCGAAGCGGTCGTCCAGCACGTCGGAGAGGTGCGCGGTGGTGCGCCCGGTCTCGCCGTCGCCCGGCGCGCCGTCGTCCAGCAACAGCACCTTGCGTCCCTCGCGCTGGAGCAGATAGGCGGTGGTGACGCCGGCTATGCCGGCCCCGACCACGATCACGTCCGGCCGCACGGTGCGCGCGTTGGCGTTCGCCTGCGGCATGGGAGCCGTGTCCATCCACGGCGATTTCGTGGAGCCGGAACCCTGCATCGCCTGTTTCCCCCGTGCATGAGCGTCACGGTTGAGCAACACGGCATGCGGCGGACGAGTTCCGGTGCGCGCTGCGCTGCAACGGCTTTCATGGCCGCGTCCGCGCTGCTAGGCTGCGACGTGACCCACGGGGCAACTGCAAGTGCTGGCCATGACCGACCGCCTTTCCATCGCGCTCGCCCAGACGAACCCCACCGTCGGCAACGTGACCGCCAACATCGACCGCATCCGCGAGGCCCGCGCCGAGGCCGCCGCGCGCGGCGCCGACCTCGTCGTGTGTTCGGAACTGGTGGTCTGCGGCTACCCGCCGGAAGACCTCGTGCTGAAACCCTTCTTCCTCGATCTGGTCGAGAACGCCGTGAACGGCTTCGCGCAGGAGACGGCGGACGGCGGGCCGGCGGTGCTGATCGGCGCCCCCTGGCGGCAGGACGGGCGCACCTACAACGCGGCGCTGCTGCTCGACGGCGGCAAGGTGGCGGCGGTGCGCTTCAAGCACGACCTGCCCAACTACGGCGTCTTCGACGAGAAGCGCGTGTTCGCCGCCGGCCCGCTGCCGGGACCCATCAACTTCCGCGGCGTGCGCCTGGGCGTGCTGGTGTGCGAGGACATGTGGACCCCCGACGCGGCCGAAACGCTGGCCGAGACCGGGGCGGAGATCCTCATCGTTCCCAACGGCAGCCCCTATGAGGTGGACAAGCACGACCGCCGCGTCCAGCTCGCCGTCGCGCGGGTGACGGAGACCGGGCTGCCGCTGATCTACGTGAACCAGGTGGGCGGCCAGGACGAGCTGGTGTTCGACGGCGCCTCCTTCGCGCTGGGGGCGGACTGCGCGCTGAAGGCGCAGGCGCCCTCGTTCGCCGAGCATCTGATGCTGACCCGCTGGGAGCGCGACGGCGACGAGGTCTGGCACTGCCGCGAGGGCGAGGTGGTGCCGCCCGCCATGGGCTCGGCGGGCATCTATCAGGCGCTGGTGCTGGGCCTGAAGGACTATGTGAACAAGAACCGCTTCCCCGGCGTCATCCTGGGCATGTCCGGCGGCGTCGATTCGGCGCTGTCCGCCGCCATCGCGGTGGACGCGCTGGGGCCGGACCGCGTGCACTGCGTGATGATGCCGTCGCCCTACACCTCGCAGGAGAGCCTGGACGACGCTGCGGAGGCAGCGGAGCTGCTGGGCTGCCGGATCGACACGATCCCGATCATCCCGGCCATGGAGGCGTTCGACCGCATGCTGGCCCCCGCCTTCGCCGGCCGCGACCCGGACATCACGGAAGAGAACCTTCAGGCGCGCTCGCGCGGGATGACGCTGATGGCGCTGTCCAACAAGTTCGGCGGCATGGTGCTGTCCACCGGCAACAAGTCGGAGATGTCGGTGGGCTATTCCACGCTGTACGGCGACATGTGCGGCGGCTACGCCGTGCTGAAGGACGTCTACAAGACGACCGTGTACGACCTCTGCCGCTGGCGCAACGCCAACCTGCCGCCCGACGCCCGCGGCCCGGCCGGCCGCGTGGTGCCCGAGCGCATCATCACCAAGGCGCCCACCGCCGAGCTGAAGCCCGGCCAGAAGGACCAGGACACGCTGCCGCCCTACGACGAGCTGGACGACATCCTGCAGTGCCTGGTGGAGCAGGACCTGGGTATCCCCGACATCGTCGCCCGCGGCCACGCGCCGGAGACGGTGAACCGCGTCTGGCGCATGCTGCATCTGGCCGAATACAAGCGCCGCCAGGCGCCGCCGGGCGTGAAGATCACGCGCCGCATCTTCAACCGCGACCGCCGCTATCCGATCACCAACGGGTTCACCAGCATCGTGTGAGGGCTATGGGGGCCATGCGGACGGCCCCCATTCCTGTCACCGCGCCAACTGGATCAGTGCCTTCACCGTGTTTTCCGCCCCCGTGGCGATCTGGCCGACCGTGGCGTCCAGCATGTAGCAGGGGGAGGTCACCACCTTGTGCGCGCGGTCCACCACCACCTCGCAGTGGGTGGTGTCCCGGTGCTTCGCCCCCAGGGCCTCCAGCGCCTGCGCCGTGCCGGCGTCGGAGCCGATGGTCAGCTCCACGCCTTCGCCGCCCAGCAGCTTGGCGAGGATGGCCGGGGCGATGCACAGCGCGCCGACCGGCTTGCCGGCGGCCTTCATGGCGCGCACGGCCTTCTCCACGTCCGGGTTCACCGTGCAGTCCGGACCCTGGAAGGCGAAGGTGGAGAGGTTCTTGGCCGCGCCGAACCCGCCGGGGAAGATCAGCACATCCACGTCCTCGGCCCGGAAGGTGGCGAGGTCGCTGATCTTGCCGCGGGCGATGCGGGCGGATTCCACCAGCACGTTGCGGGTCTGCGCCATCTCCTGGCCGCTCAGGTGGTCGATCACGTGCGCCTGGTCGACGTTGGGGGCGTAGCAGACCGCCTCCGCCCCCGCGCGGTCGATGGCCAGCAGGGTGCACACCGCCTCGTGGATCTCGGCGCCGTCGAAGACGCCGCAGCCGGACAGCACGACGCCGAACCGGAGCTTCTTGTCCGTCATGTTGGTTCCTCCCATTCCAGCGAGGGCGTCACCTTATCATTCCTTGGGCTTGGCGTGCAGGCGCTTCTGCCCGGCGACGAAGCGGGCCAGCGTGTCGGACAGCACGCCGCGCGGGATCATCGCCTCGATGAGCTGGAAGCGGCCGCGCGTCGCCCACGCCTTTTCCAGGGCATCCGCCAGCGCGGCGCGGGTGGAGACGCGCACGCCGTCGCCGCCCATGGCCCCGGCCATCTCGGCGAAGCGCCAGTCGTCCAGGTCGTTGAAGGCCGATTCCGGCTGGAAGGTGCGCAGCATCTCCCAACTGGTGTTGTTGAAGACCACCACGATGGGGTCGAGACCGTAGCGCCGTCCGTTGCCCAGCTCCCACCCTGTCATCTGGAACGCCCCGTCGCCGACGAGGCAGAGCACGCGCTGGCCGCTGGCCACCTGCGCCCCCATGGCGGCCGGCACGCCGAAGCCCATGCCGGCGTAGTAGCCCGGCGCCATGAGCCCGCTGTCCAACAGGTCCATGGCGGTGAACAGGCAGTCGCCGATGTCCGACGCGATCAGGGGGGCGCCGTGCTTGCGCGCCATGTCGTTGATGCCGCGCGCGATGTCCATGGGGCCAATGGGCTGATCGTCGGCCACCAGCCCGGCCGGCAGGTCGCGCCGCCGCGCGTCGTCCGCCGTGCGGGTGGAGGCCGGCAGCCGTTCCAGCAGCGCGTCGACCAGCCGGTCGAGCGGGATGTCGCGGTAGGTGTGGTAGCCCAGGTTCACCTCGCGGTCGAAGGCGTGGATGGTCTTGCGCAGGTCGATCTTGGTCTCCGACACCGCGAAGTTGGTGTCGGACAGCAGCGTGCCCAGCAGGAACAGCCCGTCCGACTCCTCGACCAGCCGGGTGATCGCCGGCTCCCCCGCCACGCCCAGATAGGTGCCGAGCGGCGGCCATGGGGCGCCCGACAGCAGCCCGCGCCCCATGAAGGAGGTGACCACCGGCACGCCCAGCCGCCGCGCCAGCTCCGCCGCCTTGTCCTCCAGGCCATAGCGGCGCACCTCGACGCACACCATCAGCACCGGCGCCCTGGCGGCGCGCAGCCGCGCCAGCACCTCGTCGGCGCAGGCGGCGACGGCGTCGCCGTCCACCGGCAGGGCGGGGTCGTCGCCCACCGGCTCCACCTCCCGGTTCACCATGTCGCGCGGCAGCTCCAGGTACACGGGGCGGGAGTAGGCGCGCGCCGCCCCCAGCACGCGGGCGATCTCGGCCGGTGCGGTGGCCGGATCGTCCAGGCGCGCCTGCGCCACGGTGATCTCCTGATAGACGCGGTACTGCGTGTCCAGCGTCTTGCCCTGGTGGTGCAGCAGGAGGCCGCCGCCTTCACCCGCGCCGGGCGCGCCGGAGATGACGACGACCGGCGACTTCTCGGCGTATGCCCCGGCCACCGCGTTGACGACGTTCAGCGCCCCGGCGCCGTAGGTGACGGCGGCCACGCCCAGCGTGGAGCCGACGCGCGCGGCGGCGTCGGCGGCGAAGCCGACGGCGGGCTCGTGGCTCAGCGTGACCAGCGGCAGGACCTTGGATTCCTCCATGACCTTGAAGAAGGGCAACGCGAAATCGCCCGGAATCCCGAACACCGTGTGCGCCCCGCGCGCCTTCAGCGCGTGCAGCAGAGCCTCCGCGAGCTTCATTCTCCGACCTTTCCCTGTGTGCGGATATGTTTTCTGATGAAAACATATCCGATGAAAAAGTCGCCGTCACCAGCGAAGGTGGCGGGGGAGGGATGCGGCGCCATGTTACCGGATGTTACGGGATGATACGCTTTGCGGGCCACCGTAACACTGGGCATCTCCGTTCCGGGCCGCGTGCGGCACCTGGGGCGGCACCTGGGAAAGAGTAGCGCCACCAAACGAACAAATCAAGAACTTGGCCGTTGGCGGAGTGTCGCTTGAGGCCGTTCAGAACATCTCGAAGACGCCGGGGGTGCGACTGAAGGTGGGGGCGGTGCGATGCTTGCGGCCTTGGCAGGTGCACCCTTCACGGGTCAGCCCCCCGCCCCCGCCTTCGCCCCCGCCTTCGCCGCCTCCAGAATCTCCTCCGACAGCGTGGGGTCATCCACGGCGCGGGCCATCACCATGGCGCCCACCATGGTCGCCACGGTGGCGAGCGCACGCTCGCGGCGGTCCGGGCCGCCCGGCGAACCCTCCGGCAGGGTATCGGCGACGAGCGCGGCAAGCGCCTCGATACCCTCGGTGAAGGCGTGGCGGGTCTCGGGGGCGGCGCGGAGGGCCTCGGCGCCCAGCGCGGCGATGGCGCAGCCGGCCCCCGGCGCGTCGCGGTGGCGCGGCGACAGGTAGAGGTCCAGCAGGGCGCGCAACCCCTCCGGCCCCGCGCCGGACCGCGCCGCCTTGGCCAGCGCGGCGCGGCCCGTGGTCAGCGCCTCGCGCACGGCTTCCGCCACCAGCGCGTCCTTGGACGCGAAGTGGCCGTAGAAGCCGCCGTGCGTCAGGCCGGCGGCCTTCATCAGGTCGGCCACGCCGATGCCCTCCAGCCCGCGCTCGCGAAACAGGCGGGACGCGGTCTCCAGGATGCGGGCGCGGCTCTGCTCCTTGTGCTCCTTGGAATAGCGCATGGCAGGGGGGGCTCCCTTCGGCCGAGAGGTGGATTGACAGATTGGATGACGGTCGTCATGTTTGCAATAACATGATGATCGTCATTCAATAAGGAGGGAGCCATGACCGCCGATTCCGCCGCCGATCACGCACGGGATTCCATCGTCATCGCCGGGGCGGCGCGCACGCCGCTCGGCCGCTACCAGGGGGAACTGGCGGCGCTGCCGGCGCCGCGCCTGGGTGCCGCCGCCATCCGCGCGGCGCTGGAGCGCGCCCGCGTGGCGTCGGAGCGGGTGGACGAGGGGCTGATGGGCTGCGTGCTGCCGGCGGGACAGGGGCAGGCCCCGGCGCGGCAGGCCATGCGCTTCGCCGGCATCCCCGACGCCGCCGGGGCGACGACGGTGAACAAGGTCTGCGGCTCGGGCATGAAGAGTGTGATGCTGGCGCACGACCTGCTGGCGGCCGGCAGCGCCGACGTGGTGGTGGCCGGCGGCATGGAGAGCATGTCGAACGCCGCCTACCTGCTGGACCGCGCCCGCGGCGGCTACCGCATGGGGCACGGCACGGTCTACGACCACATGATGCTGGACGGGCTGGAGGACGCCTACGACAAGGGCCGCTCCATGGGCACCTTCGGCGAGGCGACGGCGGAACGCTACGGCTTCACCCGCGCCGAGCAGGACGCGTATGCGGCCGAGACGCTGCGGCGCGCGCAGGACGCCATCCGCACCGGCGCCTTCGAGGCGGAGGTGGTGCCCGTCACCGTTCCGTCGCGCGCCGCCGCCGTGGTGGCGCACGACGAGAACCCGCCCAAGGTGTCGCCCGACAAGATCCCGGCGCTGAAGCCCGCCTTCGCGGCGGACGGCACCATCACCGCCGCCAGTTCCAGCGCCAACGCCGACGGCGCCGCGGCACTGGTGCTGACGCGCGCCAGCGTCGCCGCCCGGCTCGGCCTGCCGGTGCTGGCCCGCGTCGCCGGGCACGCCGGCCACGCGCAGGAGCCGGCGTGGTTCACCACCGCCCCCATCGGCGCCATGACCAAGCTGCTGGAGCGGGTGGGCTGGCGGGCATCCGACGTCGACCTGTTCGAGATCAACGAGGCGTTCGCCGTGGTGGTGATGGCGGCGATGCGCGACCTGGGCCTGTCGCACGACCGGGTGAACGTGCACGGCGGGGCCTGCGCGCTGGGCCACCCGATCGGCGCGTCGGGTGCGCGGATCATCGTCACGCTGCTGCACGCCATGATGCGCCGGGGCGCACGGCGCGGCGTCGCCTCCCTGTGCATCGGCGGCGGCGAGGCCACCGCCGTGGCGGTCGAGCGGGTGGGGTAGGGCAGCCCGGGAAGAGGCGAGGGGACACGGACGGACACGGATGATCATTTGTTCGTGTGCATCCGTGTAAAAACCACACGCAACCCACGCCGGTGTCTTGCAAGCCGCGATTGCCTCGCTACCATGCCGCGTGACATTGCGTATGGAGGCGGGCGATGCGGCGGTGGTTCGGGCTTGTTGCAACCGTTGGCTTGGTGCTGGCCGGCTGCGCGCCGCAGGGTGCGGTCTACGACCGCTCCATCTACAGCACGGCGGTGTACGACGCGCAGAACGTCAAGCCGCTGAAGCCGCTGGCCTATCCGGTGCAGGCGGCGTCGCTGACCAGCTACCCCCAGTGGGGCGAGGACGCGGTGGGCAAGACCACCACGCTCCAGCGCGACACCTGGATCACCGTCGAGCCGGAGGTCAAGGCGATCTGCCGCACCTATCCGCGCGCCCAGGTGGTGGAGAAGCTGCACCAGCTCCTCGGCCTGAAGCCGGCGACGGCGGACGACGCCAAGCAGCGCTTCGTGCGCTTCGTCATCACCAGGGCGCAGCCCACCGGCCCGACCGGGAACGGCATCTTCCGTCCCTGCGCCGACCCCGACCCGGCCGCGACGGCCTGCGGCAACGCCATCAAGGGGCCGGACGCCTACGTGTCGTGGTTCGCCAAGCAGATGGCGTCGTCCTACGTGATGGCGCCGACGGTGAAGGAGACCGGCTATCCCTGGACGCGCCTCGGCTACACCTACAACTGGGACCCGGTGGCGCCGACGTCGGTGGGTGCCCAGGAGTACGTCGTGCCCGCCGGCACCGAGGTGACGGTGACCGAGGTGGTGACGCCCGAGGAGTACTGCGCGGCACCGTGACGGGGAGGGCGGCATCGGCGCGCCGGGCGCCGGCGCCGCCCCTTGGCGAACCCGTTCAGCGGCAGTCGGCGTCGTTGTCGTTGCCCAGCGGGCCGGGCATGTACTCGAACTGGTCCTTCCAGTAGGACTGCGCCTGCTCGCCGTCGTACATGGCGCCGGCCTAGCAGTGATTCTTCGGCGGCAGGGCCACGCCCTTGCCCTTCTCGCAGCCGGCGGTCTCGCCGTCGTTGCCGCCGTTGCCCCAGCCGCAGTTGCCCTTTTTCGTGGTGTCGGGCTCGTCATAGCCCCAGGCGAGGGCGGCGTTGCGCGAGCCGTCGACGACCAGCCCGATCCCGGCCAGCGGCAGCGCCACGCCCAAGACGCCAGCGGCCGCAAGCAGACGCCGGAGCGAGGCTTTGTTGCGCGCTGTGGATTTTTTTGTTGCTTGTCATGTGAAATCCCCTTTTACGCCCTGGTGAAGACTTGGCATGTGCATGACCATGCCTTGGAGACTGCGAGAGTCGGGTCTTGCTTTGATTTCGTCTAGGAAGCGTCCGTGGTGATCCGTTGGCGGTGAAATCTTGGGCGGTTGCTCCGAACGCGCGAATGCGAATGTGGCCGGCGGGGCTTTGCCGGCCGGTGCAGCCGTGCTATCGCAAGGGACAGAGTCCAAAGCCGCCATCGAAGTCCGGGAATCGCCGCATGTCCGTCGCCGTCCGTTTCGCTCCGAGCCCGACCGGGTTGCTGCACGTGGGCAACGTGCGCCTCGCCCTGGTCAACTGGCTGTTCGCGCGCAAGCAGGGCGGGACCTTCCTGCTGCGCCTGGACGACACCGACGAGGAACGCTCGCGCCCCGAATACGCGGTGGCGATCGAGGAGGACCTGCGCTGGCTGGGCCTGACCTGGGACCGTTTCGCGCGGGAAAGCGACCGGTATGGGCGCTACGACGCCGTGGCGGCGGAGCTGAAGGCGTCCGGGCGGCTCTACCCGTGCTACGAGACGGCGGAGGAGCTGTCGCTGAAGCGCGCCAGCCTGATCGGCCAGGGCAAGCCGCCGCTCTACGACCGCGCCGCGCTCCGCCTGTCGGATACCGACCGCGCCCGGCTGGAGGCGGAGGGGCGGAAGGCCCATTGGCGCTTCAAGCTGGAGCACACCGCCGTGGAGTGGACCGACCTCGTGCGCGGGCCGGTGCATTTCGAAGGGGCGGCACTGTCCGACCCGGTGCTGATCCGTGAGGACGGGCGGCCGCTCTACACGCTGACCTCGGTGGTGGACGACGCCGACCTTGCCATCACCCACGTCATCCGCGGCGAGGATCACGTCGCCAACACCGCCGTGCAGATCCAGTTGTGGCAGGCGCTGGGGGCGGCGGTGCCGACGTTCGCGCACCTGCCGCTGCTCACCGACGCCGGCGGGCAGGGGCTGTCGAAGCGGCTGGGCAGCGGCAGCGTGAAGGCGCTGCGCGAGGATGAGGGGATCGAGCCGATGGCGCTCGCCAGCCTGCTCGCCAAGCTCGGCACGTCGGACGCCATCGAGCCGCGGCTGACGCTGGACGAGCTGGTGGCCGAGTTCGACATGGGCAAGATCGCCCGTGGCACGCCGAAGTTCGATGAGGAGGAGCTGAAGCGCATCAACGCCCGCGTCCTGCACCTGACGCCGTTCGACGCGGTGGGCGGCCGGCTGGAGGCCATGGGCTTCCATGGTGCCGACGCCGCGTTCTGGGACGCCGTGCGGCCGAACCTGGAAACGCTGGCGGACGTCGGCGAATGGTGGACGGTGACGCACGCGCCCGTCGCCCCGGTGATCGGGGACGCCGCCTTCACCACGGCCGCCGCCGGCCTGCTGCCGGACGAGCCGTGGGACGCCGCCACCTGGGGGGCGTGGACCAACGCCGTGAAGCAGGCAACCGGGCGCAAGGGGAAGGAGCTGTTCCTGCCGCTGCGCCTGGCGCTGACCGGGCGCGAGCATGGACCGGAACTGAAGAACCTGTTACCCCTGATCGGCCGGGCGCGCGCCGTGCGCCGCCTGTCCGGCGAGACCGCATAAGAAGAACGAGACCGCCATGCCCCTGGACCTCTACAACACGCTGACCCGCCGCAAGGAACGCTTCGAGCCGCTGAAGCCGGACACGGTCGGCATGTACGTGTGTGGTCCCACGGTGTACGACACCGCGCACATCGGCAACGCGCGCCCCGTGGTGGTGTTCGACGTGCTGTACCGGCTGCTGAAGCGCCTGTACGCGCAGGTGACGTACGTCCGCAACATCACCGACGTGGACGACAAGATCATCGACCGCTCGCGCGAATCCGGCGAACCGATCGAGGCGTTGACCGAGCGCACGGCGCGCCTCTACCACGAGGACATGGGCGCGCTGAACGCGCTGCGCCCGGACGTCGAGCCGCGCGCCACCCACCACATCGCGCAGATGATCGCGATGATCCAGCGCCTGATCGACACCGGCCACGCGTACGCGGCCGAGGGGCACGTGCTGTTCTCCGTGCCGTCCATGGCGGAGTACGGCCAGCTCTCCCGCCGCTCGGTGGACGAGCTGATCGCCGGGGCGCGGGTGGAGGTGGCGCCCTACAAGCGCGACGCGCAGGACTTCGTGCTGTGGAAGCCCAGCGCGCCGGAACAGCCGGGCTGGGACAGCCCCTGGGGCCGCGGCCGGCCGGGATGGCACATCGAGTGCTCCGCCATGTCGCAGGAGCACCTGGGGGCGACGTTCGACATTCACGGCGGCGGGCTGGACCTGATCTTCCCCCACCACGAGAACGAGATCGCGCAGAGCCGCTGCGCGCACGGCACGCCGCACATGGCGCGCTATTGGGTGCACAACGGCTTCGTCACCGTGGAAGGCGAGAAGATGTCCAAGTCCCTGGGCAACTTCTTCACCGTGCACGACCTGCTGGACGAATACCCCGGCGAGGCGATCCGCCTGACTCTGCTCAGCGCCCACTACCGCCAGCCGCTGGACTTCACGCGCGACGGGCTGCGCCAGGCCAAGGGCGCGCTCGACCGCTGGTACGGCGCGCTCCGTGGCGAGCCGGCGCCCATCGGCGGGGAGTTGCCGTTCGATGTGCTGGCGGCGCTGGAGGACGACCTCAACACGCCGCTGGCCATCAGCCACCTGCACGAGTTGGCGGGCGCTGTCAACAAGGCCACCGACCCGGTGGTGAAGGCGGCGGGCAAGGGCGCGCTGCTGGCCGCCGGCCGCGCCATGGGCCTGCTGGAGCAGGACCCGGAGGCGTGGTTCCGCTGGGCGCCCAAGGGGGCGGCGCAGCTCGACGACGCGGCGATCGAGCAGCTCATCGCCGACCGTCAGGCCGCCCGCAAGGGCAGGGACTTCGCCGAGGCCGACCGCATCCGCAAGGCGCTGCTCGACCAGGGCATCGTCCTGGAAGACGGGCCGGGCGGCACCACCTGGAAGCGTGCGTGATACCTCCCTCCCTCGCCTCCGGCGGGGGAGGGGTGATTACGGCCGCATCGCCGCCGGTTCGCGCATGTCGGCGGGGATGGCCGCGTCGCGGGCGGCACCCCGCATCTCCTCGGGCGGGCGGGGCAGGCCGGTGCGGTCGCTGTAGTCGGGCGGCGGGCCGGCGGCGTCCGGCTCGTCGGCGTTGAGGAGCTGCGTGCACAGCACGTCCAGCGCCGTCACGCCGGCCACCGCGGCGATGGCGAGGCCGACGTTCTCCCGTTGCGGGTTGTCGCGGTCCAGGCCGCGCGCCAGCGTGGCGAGGTCCAGCGCGTCGCCGCCGACACGGCCCCAGATCCACGGCTTCGGGTCGTCCAGCGCCAGAATGCCGACGCCGGTGGCGATCTCCCGCGCGCCATAGGCGCGGATCAGGCCGGTGTGGTCCTCCATGCCCAGCGATCGGGCGAGGCGGCGGCCCGCCGCCAGCTCCGCCACGCCCAGCGCGATGCTGAACCAGCCCAGGCCGCGCGCCAGCGCGTCGCCGGTCGATCCCCGGTGATAGTAGGCCATAGCTTTTTCCTTTCCCTCAGACGGCGGGCGGTGCCGTCCGGCCCCTTGCCTTCGCGGCCACGAGGCCGCAGGGCCTCAACGGCCCAGTCGCGCTGCGCGCTCCCCCTTACGGCTTGAGCACCACCTTGACGCAGCCGTCCCGCTTCTCGCGGAAGGTCGCGTACATCTCCGGCCCCCGCTCCAGGCCGACCGTGTGCGTGATGACGAAGGACGGGTCGATCTGCCCCTCCTGGATGCGTCTCAGCAGGTCGTCGGTCCAGCGGTTGACGTGCGTCTGGCCCATGCGCCAGGTCAGGCCCTTGTTCATCGACGCGCCGAACGGGATCTTGTCGAGCAGCCCGCCGTAGACGCCGGGGATGGAAATCGTGCCCGCCGGCCGGCAGACGTAGATCATCTCGCGCAGCACGTGCGGCCGGTCGGTCTCCATCATCACCGCCTGCTTGGCGCGGTCGTACATGGAATCCAGCGTGGCGGTGGCGTGCGCCTCCATGCCCACGGCGTCGATGCACTTCTCCGGCCCCTTGCCGCCGGTCAGCTCGTTCAGGCGCTCGACGACGCTTTCCTCCTCGAAGTTGATGGTGGTGGCGCCGCCGGCCTTGGCCATGCTCAGCCGCTCGGGCACGCGGTCGATGGCGATCACCTGCCGCGCCCCCAGCAGGAGCGCGCTGCGGATCGTCATCTGGCCGACGGGTCCGGCGCCCCAGATCGCCACCGTGTCGGTCGGCTGGATGTCGCACTGCGCCGCCGCCTGCCAGCCGGTGGGGAAGATGTCGCCCAGGAACAGGACCTGCTCGTCCGTCAGCCCGTCGGGGATCTTCACGTGGGTGCGGTCGGCGAAGGGGACGCGCACGTACTCCGCCTGGCCGCCCGCGTAACCGCCGGTCAGGTGCGTGTAGCCGAACAGGCCGGCCGTGGTGTGGCCGAACACCTTGTCCGCCACGTCCTTGTTGCGGTTGGAGCGCTCGCAGACCGAGAAGTTGCCGCGTCTGCACTGGTCGCATTCGCCGCAGATGATGGTGAAGGGGACCACCACGCGGTCGCCGACCTTCAGGGCACCCCTGGCTTCCGGCCCGACCTCGACCACTTCGCCCATGAATTCGTGGCCCACCACGTCGCCGGACACCATGCCGGGCATGAAGCCGTCGTAGAGGTGCAGGTCCGAACCGCAGATGGCGCAGGTCGTCACCTTGATGATGGCGTCGCGCGGGTGCTCGATCGACGGATCGGGGACGGTGTCGTAGCGGATATCGCCTCTGCCGTGCCAACACAGCGCTCTCATCGCGTATCTCCCTCGCTTCACACCAGGGATGACAATCGCCGCGCCCTTGCGTTCCGCCGGGCGCTTCAAATCGGCCCATTCCCGTGTTAAAGGAGCCGCGGGGCGCCCGCATCCGGCGGGTCGGCCCCGCTTTCGTTTCCGCGCCCGCGTTAAGGCGGGTGGCACTTGGGAGTGTCCGATGCTCTGGCTCGCCGCCTACATCGGCAGCGTTGTCGCGATCAACGTTGCCTTCAGCGCGGCCCCGCACCTCGACCTTCTGTGGTCGTGCTGGGCCGGCCTCATCTTCGTCCTGCGCGACATGGTGCAGGTCCGTTACGGCCACTGGTCCATCGCCGCCATGCTGGCGGCCTGCGTGGCCTCCTACCTGCTGGCCGACCCGTTCGTCGCCACCGCCAGCGTCACCGCCTTCGCCGTGTCGGAGATGATCGACTGGGCGGTCTTCTCGGTGACGCGCCGGCCGCTGCGCGACCGGCTGTGGATCAGCTCGTCCATCTCGGTGCCGGTCGACACCGCGCTGTTCTTCGGCATGATCGGCGTGTGGGACCCGACGGTGTGGACGGTCGGCCTCGCCTCCAAGCTGTTCGGCATCAGCATCGTCTGGGCGCTGATGCGCGCCCGCGAGGCCCGCGCCGTCGCGGCGTGACCCTGAAGATGTCGGGGAAAATGTCGGGCGAAAAGTTGGGCCGCGCCGACGCGCGGCCCAACGTCGCTCACCCCCACGCCCCGCAATCCTTCACCACCACGGCGAAGCGGTCGGCCAGGGCCGCCAGCTCAGCGCGCTGCAGCGCATCCGCCGACACCACGCCGCCCAGCGGATCCGGCAGGTCGCGCGTCGCCGTGGCGGATGCCACCACCGTGTTGCGGTAGCCGAGGTCGAGCGCGGCGCGCACCGTGGCCGAGATGCACATGTGCGTCTGGAAGCCGGCGACGATCAGCTCCGTCCGGCCGGTCGCCTTGAGGTGCACGTGCAGGTCGGTGCCGGCGAAGGAGTTGGGCAGGCCCTTCACCACCACCGCCTCGCCGTCAGCCGGGGCGACGGCGGGAATGATGGCGCTTCCCGGCCCCTCCGGATCGAACAGCGCGCCGCCCGGCTTGCCGTGGTGCACCACGTGGAACACCGGCGCGCCGTGGCGGCGGGCGAGGTCGAGCAGACGGGCGGTTTCCGCCACCGCGGCGTCGATGCCGGCCAGCGGCAGGTTGCCCGTCGCGTACTCCACCTGGGCGTCGACGATCACCAGCGCGGCGCGGTCGAACGGGGCGGGGTGGGCCGGCGCGCCGGCCATGGCGAGAAGGGTGCGGGGGGTGGTCATGGGGATCTCCCTGGTTGGCTTCTGCCTCTTCGTACCCCGTTCATTTTCGCGCAGCCATTCGCTAACATCGCGCAATGACTGTTCAAAATCGATCAGGGGCGCTGGATTGGGAGGACCTGCGCGTCTTCGTGGCGCTGGCGCGGGCGGGCAGCCTGTCGGCGGCGGCGCGGGCGCTGAAGGTCAGCCACGCCACCGTCGGCCGCCGCATCGCCGCGCTGGAGGACACGCTGGGCCGCGCCCTGTTCGACCGCCGCGCCGACGGCTACGCGCTGACCGCCGAAGGGGCGGCGGTTCTGGAACTGGCGGCGGGCATGGACGAGCGCGCGCTGGCCATCCTGCGCCGCGCCGGCCGCGACGCCGGACTGACCGGGACGGTGCGGCTGACCGCCACGGAATCGCTGGCCGAGCGCTTCCTCATCCCGCGCCTTGTCGCGTTCCGCCGCCGGCACCCTGGCATCGACCTGGAGGTGTTGAGCGACCCGCGCTCGCTCAGCCTCGCCAAGCGGGAGGCGGACGTGGCCGTGCGCCTCGCCCGGCCGCAGGCGGGGGAACTGGTCACCCGCCGCCTCGCCACCATCGCCTACGGGCTCTACGTGGCGCCGGACGGCGACGCGGCGTCCTGGGTCGGCTACGATGATTCCTTCGCCCACCTGCCGGAGGCGCAGTGGCTGGCCCGGCACGCGGCCGGCGGGCGGATCGCGCTGCGCGCCAACGGGTTGCCGGCGCAGATCGCCGCCGTGCGTGCCGGCTTCGGCAAGGCGCTGCTGCCGCGCTGGTTCGCCGAGGAGGAGGCCAGGGAGGACGGTGGCCTCGTGGCGTGCCGGCCGCCCGCCCCGCCGCCGGTGCGCGAGGCGTGGCTGGTGGTGCACCGCGACCTGAAGGACGTGCCGCGCGTGCGCGCCCTCATCGACGCCGTGGTCGCCGCCTTCGAGGCGGAGCGGGATCGGCTGGAGTCGAATGGGGTGGGGTGAGGTGTGCGGCAACTTGTCGCGGCGCCGGGAGCCCTTATCTTGAATCGACAGGGTGTCCGTCACGGCGGGAGTAAGGATCGATGGCCGCATTGTTCTGGACGTTTGCCGCCTGGTACGCGTGCGGCGTCGCCAGCTTCCTGTACTGGTGGACGGAGGACGAGCCGGTGAACGGCGTCATCCTCATGGACGCGCTGGCCTTCGGGGTGATGGGGCCGTGCAACCTGCTGCTCGGCTACCTGATCCACCACCTGCCGGACGAGGGCGCGGACCCGCAGGAGGGCGAGCCCGTCCCCGTGCGCATCCGCACGCGCGACCGGCGCTGAACGCTCACGCGATCTGAACGCTCACGCGATCAGGCGCGCCGGTTCCTCGGCCGGGGCCGCGTGGCCGGCGGGCAGTTCGACCAGGAAGATGGTACCCCGCCCCAGGCGCGACAGCACCCGCACCCGGTAGCCCAGCAGGCGCGTCAGCCGCGCCACCGTGGCGAGGCCCAGGCCCAGGCCCTTGGAGCGGTCGCGCTCCGGGTTGCCCACCTGATAGAAATCCTCGAAGATCAGGTGCATGCGGTCGCGCGGGATGCCGGGGCCGGTGTCCTGAACCTTGATCATGGCGCCGCCGCGGACCGTGTGGCAGGACAGCAGGATGGTGCCGCTGCGCGTGTATTTCAGCGCGTTGTGCAGCAGGTTGCGCACGATGCGTTCCAGCATCGTCGGGTCGGTCTCCACCGTGGCGCTGCGCAGGCGGATGCGCAGGGTCAGGCCCTTGGCCTCGGCCTCCGTGCGCAACTCGCCGCCCAGGCGCGCCAGGAACAGCGGCAGGTCGACCCGATGGATCTGCGGGTGGGCGGCGCCGCTCTCCAGCGCCGCGATGTCCATCAGCGCGTTCAGCATGCGCTGCGCCGCGTCGTACCCGTCGCGCGCCCCGTCGACCAGACGCCGCATGCCGGCCGCCGCCGGATGCTCGGCGATCAGGTGCAGGTAGATGCCCAGCGTCTGCAAGGGCTGGCGCAGGTCGTGGCTGGCCGCCGCCAGGAACCGGCTCTTGGCGGCGTTGGCGTGCTCGGCCTCGGCGCTGGCGCGGGCGACGGCCGCGTAGCTGCGCCGCAGCGCCGCCGCCTGCTGCCGCTCGGCCAGCAGGGCGCGGGTGACGGCGCCGATCAGGATGCTGATGACCAACCCGGCCACCAGGGCGATCAGCGGCATGCGGCGGTCCACCGTCGCTTCGAACGCCGGGGTCGCGGTGATCTCCATCCGCCAGCGCCGGCCGAAGACGTTGAGCATGCTGGTGGCGTGCTGCCGGCCGCCCGGCTCGCCGACGCTGTCGAACATCAGCGCCTCCGGCGCCGGCGTGGTGCCGTCGTACAGGCGCACGTGCAGGTGTTCGCGCAAGCCCCCGGTGAGGATCGATTCCATCAGGTCGTTCATGCGGAACGGGCTGTAGACGAAGCCGCGGATGGCCGCGCGCCGCTCCGTCACCGTGGCCATCGGCCGGCTCTGGTCGTAGACCGGCACGTAGATGAGGAAGCCGGCCTGCACGTTCTCGGCCGTCTCCTGCACCAGCGTGACCTTGCCGGTGGCGACCGGCCGGCCTTCGTCGCGCGCCCGGTCCATGGCGGCGCGGCGCGTCGGCTCGGCGTGCATGTCGTAGCCGAAGGCGCGCAGGTTGCGGCCCGAGAACGGTTCCAGGAACAGGATGGGGAAGTAGGAGTCGCGCGGCCCCGGCGGTGTCACCGTGTAGCCGGGGAAGCCCTCGGCCCGCACCGCGGCCTCGTGCGCCGCCAGCGCGTGCGGTGGCACGTACGTCGCGAAGCCGATGCCCTGGATGCCGGGGGAGTGCAGGTCGACCCGCAGCCCGCCGACGTAGGTGCGCCATTCCGCGCGGGTGACCTCGACGCTGGCATCCATGAAGGCGGCACCGCCGCGCAACAACTGCTCATAGGCGTTGAGGCGGGCGTTCACGGTGTCGGACAGGTCGCGCACCAGCCCGCGGAAGCGCGCCTCGGCCAGCCGGTCCACCTGATGCACCAGCAGCCACCAGCCCAGCACCGTCAGCAGCAGGCTGAGCCCCAGCATCGCCGCCGGTTCCCAGGAGAATGTCCGGGGCGACGCCGCCTTATCCTTCCGCTCCGGACCCTCGCCGGCCGTCGGCTCGCTCATGGCGTGCTGTGCCCCCTACGCTGTGCCGGGGGGCAGCGTCTGGGTGAGAACGGCGTGCAGGTGCGGCGGCAGTACCGGCTTTTGCAGGACCGTCAGGCCGCAGGCGCGCGCCTCGTTCAGGTTTTCGGTGGAGGTGTCGCCGGTGATGATGATGCTGGGCACTTCGCGCCCGACGATGGCGCGCAGCCGCCGGATGGCCTCCAGGCCCGTGCGCCCCTCGCGCAGGCGGTAATCGGCGACGATGAGGTGCGGGGCAAGATGCGGGGCGCCGTCCGGCCCCTTCAGCTTGTCCACCGCCTCGTCCTCGCTTGCCGCCGCCAGCACGTCGTAGCCCCAGGCATCCAGCAGGATGTTGAACGCCTGGAGGACGGTCGCCTCGTCGTCGATGACCATGATCAGATGGCGGGCTGGGTTCGTCACGGGACCGGGATGCTGGTGGATGGGGCGGCTCGGCGGGGCGGGGTGCCTCTTTTGTAAACATAGTCAGGCGCGCCCGCATTGCCAACGAATGCTAGACGGTTCAGGAATAGGTTGAGAAGTCGCGGCTGTTCCGCCATTCTTCCTGCCTTTTCGGCATAGGTTCCCCCCATGGGGGGGGCCGATCGGGGCGAAGGTTTGGTGATGACCGGCGAACGCATCTACCTGTACGACACCACCCTGCGCGACGGGGCGCAGACCCAGGACGTGGACTTCTCGGTCGCCGACAAGATCAGCATCGCCAAGGACCTCGACCGGCTGGGCATCGACTATGTCGAGGGCGGCTGGCCGGGTGCGAACCCCACCGACGACCAATTCTTCGCGCAGGCGCCGGAGATGGCCAACGCCACCTTCACCGCCTTCGGCATGACGCGCCGGCCGGGCCGGAGCGCCGCCAACGATCCGGGGCTGTCGGCGCTGTTCAACTCGCGCTGCAAGGCCGTGTGCATGGTGGGCAAGACGTGGGACTTCCACGTCGACGTGGCGCTGGGCATCCCGCGCGACGAGAACATCGAGCTGATCCGCGACAGCGTCGCCGCCGCCCGGCAGGCCAAGGGCGAGGCGCTGTTCGACGCCGAGCACTTCTTCGACGGCTACAAGCGCAACCCCGACTACGCCGCGGCCTGCGTCAAGGCGGCGTTCGAGGCCGGGGCGCGCTGGATCGTGCTGTGCGACACCAACGGCGGCACCCTGCCGCACGAGATCGACGCCATCGTGCGCGAGGTGGTGAGCAAGCACGGCATCCCCGGCGACAACTTGGGCATCCATTGCCACAACGACACCGAGAACGCGGTCGCCAACTCGTTGGCCGCCGTGCGCGCCGGCGTGCGCATGGTGCAGGGCACCATCAACGGCCTGGGCGAGCGCTGCGGCAACGCCAACCTCGTGTCGCTGATCCCCACGCTGATGCTGAAGCTGGGCTATGAGACCGGCATCCGGCGGGACGAACTGCCGCGCCTGACAGCGCTCAGCCACACGCTGGACGAGCGGCTGAACCGCGCGCCCAACCGCCACGCCCCCTACGTCGGCGCCAGCGCCTTCGCGCACAAGGGCGGGCTGCACGTCTCCGCCATCGAGCGCAACCCCGACACCTACGAGCACGTGGCGCCGGAGGCGGTGGGCAATCGCCGGGTCATCGTCGTGTCCGATCAGGCCGGGCGGTCCAACATCGTGGCGCGCCTGCGCGAGATCGGCGTGGAGATCGACGGCAAGGACGCGCGCCTGCCGCAGCTCCTCGACCTCGTCAAGCAGCGCGACACCGAGGGCTACGCCTACGACACGGCCGAGGCCAGCTTCGAACTGCTGGTGCGCGGCGAGCTGAAGCAGCTTCCCAACTACTTCGAGCTGCTGCGCTTCCACGTGACCGACGAGCGGCGCTACAACGCCAAGGGCGACCTCGTGGTCGAATCCGAGGCGGTGGTGCGCGTGCGCATGGGCAACACCATCCACCTGCACGTCGCCGACGGCAACGGTCCGGTGAACGCGCTGGACCAGGCCATGCGCAAGGCGCTGGAGCCGCTGTATCCGGAACTGCGCGGCATCAAGCTTGTGGACTACCGCGTGCGCATCCTGGCCGCCAGCGACGCCACCGGCGCCAAGCCGCGCGTGCTGATCCGCTCGCAGAACGCCGACGGGACGGAATTCTCGACGCTGGGCGTGTCCACCAACATCATCGAGGCGTCGATGGAGGCGCTGGTGGACAGCTACGCCTATACCCTGTTCAAGGCCGGCGTGACGGCGCGGATCTGACATGACCTCCGGCAAGGACCCCAACCGCCCCTTCATCACCGGCGGCCCCTCCGTCATCCTGGTCGAGCCGCAGCTCGGCGAGAACATCGGCGCGTGCGCGCGCGCCATGCTGAACTGCGGGCTGACCGACCTGCGCCTCGTGCGGCCGCGCGACGGCTGGCCGAACGAGAAGGCGGCGGCGGCGGCCAGCGGCGCCGACCTCGTGCTCGACAACGCCCGGCTCTTCGCCACGACGGCGGAGGCGGTGGCCGACCTGCACGTCGTCTACGCCACCACCGTGCGCACCCGCGGCATGATCCAGGAGTTCGTGACGCCCCGCGTGGCGGCCGAGCAACTGCGCGCCCACCACGCCGCCGGCCATGGCGTCGGCGTGATGTTCGGGCCGGAGCGCACCGGCCTCGTCAACGACGACCTGACGCTGGCGTCGACGCTGATCACCGTGCCGCTCAACCCGGCGTTCAGCTCGCTGAATCTCGCCCAGGCAGTGCTGCTGATTGGTTACGAATGGTTCCAGACCGGCGAGGTCCCGCCCGACCGGATCCTGCACACCGGCCAGACCCGCCCGGCCACCAAGGCCGAACTGCTGAACTTCTTCGATCACGTGGAGAGCGAGCTGGACCGCACCGGCTTCTTCACCACGCCGGAGAAGCGCCCGTCCATGGTGCGCACCATCCGCAACGCCTTCGAGCGCATGCAGATGACCGAACAGGAGGTGCGCACCTTCCACGGCATCATCGCCGCGCTCACGGGCCGGCGGAAGGGCGACAAGTAACACCCCTGCGACGCCGGCGCCGTGGCGGGGCCGGCGAAGAGAGCGTACCATGGGCCATCGCCCCATCCTTAGTCTGGAGGTGGCCATGACATCGCGTGCGCAGACGCTGGCGGTCGTGCGGGAGGCGCTGGCGTGCTTCACCGCCAACGACGTCGAGGGGCTCTTGAAGCTGATCGACGACGACGTGGAATGGCAGGTGCCGGACACCGGCGGACGCCTGCCGTGGAGCGGCTACTACCGCGGCAAGTCCGATGTGCTGATCTGGCTGCAGGCGCTGGGCGCCGTCGAGGACCTGAAGATCGAGCCGCGCGAGTTCCTGGTGGACGGCGACCGCGTCGTCGTGCTGGCCCACGAGAGCGGGCGCCTGCGCGCCACCGGCCGCGCCTATGGCAGCGACGTGGCGCTGGTCTTCACCGTCACCGGCGGCAGGGTCGCGGCCATGCGCGTGTTCGCCAACACCGCGGCGCAGGTCGAGGCCGCGACGGCGCGCTGAGTCCGGCGCGGCATCCCGTTTTGGACGACATCGTGTTTGACAGGCGGCGCGCGATGCGTATAGTGCGCGCCTTCACTCCCGGGAAGGTGGGCGTGCGTCCGTTTTGACGCCCGGTCCTCGGATGGTTCCGCCTTCGGGCGGCCGCCGCTGGAACTACCGGGACAACATCAGCTCGTCCAAAACGAGGATCACATGAGCAAGCGTCAAGAGTCCAAGTACAAGATCGACCGCCGCCTCGGCGTCAACCTGTGGGGCCGCGCCAAGAGCCCGGTGAACCGCCGCGAGTACGGCCCCGGCCAGCACGGCCAGCGCCGCAAGAAGCCGTCGGACTACGGCCTGCAGCTGATGGCCAAGCAGAAGCTGAAGGGCTAC
>DASPIO010000137.1:0-2263 GCA_035629155.1 Azospirillum sp.
AGGAACCCCGACCTTGCCGGGCCGACACATCACCGACCAGCAGATGAGGCTCTACATGAAACACCGTTCCTCCAACACCCCCGCCATCGCGGCGGCGAAGGCCGGGTTCAGCCCGGCGACCGCCTACCGCATCGAGCGGGATCCACGCCCGCCATCGCACAAGACGATGCCGCGCGGACGGCGGCGCCCCGACCCGCTGGCCGGGATCTGGGACAGCGAGGTGGTGCCCATGCTCAAGGCGGCGCCGGGGCTGCGGGCGATCGCCGTGTTCGCCGAAATCCGCCGGCGGCATCCGGACCTGAGCGACAGCATCCGCCGTACCCTGGAGCGCCGCATTCGTGCCTGGCGGGCGGTGAATGGTCCGGACCAGGACGTCATCTTCCGCCAGGAGCACGAACCCGGCCGCATGGGCCTGTCGGATTTCACCGACATGGCGGCCCTGGCGGTCACCATCGCCCAGCAGCCGCTTGACCACCGCCTCTACCATTTCCGCCTCGCCTATTCGGGCTGGGAACACGCCCACGTCGTGCTGGGAGGAGAAAGCTTCGTCGCCCTGGCCGAGGGGCTGCAGAACGCTCTGTGGTCTCTGGGCGGCGTGCCGGCCGATCATCGCAGCGACAGCCTGTCGGCGGCGTTTCGCAACCTGGACCGCGATGCCGCCGAGGACGCCACCCGCCGCTACGAGGAGCTGTGCGCCCACTACGGCATGGCCGCCAGCCGCAACAACCGCGGCGTCGCCCACGAGAACGGCGGCATCGAAAGCCCGCATGGCCATCTCAAGCGCGCCGTGGAAGACGCGCTGCTGCTGCGCGGCAGCCGGGACTTCGCCGACCTGGCGGCCTATCGCCGCTTCATCGACGAGGTGGTCGGCCAGCAGAACGCCCGCCGGACCAAGCAGGTCGCGGTGGAGCGGGCGGCCCTCAAGCCCTTACCGCCCGACCGGACCCGCGACTTCGAACGGACCATCGTCTGCGTCACCTCCAGCGGCGGCTTCACCTTGCGCAAGGTGTTCTACACCGTGCCCTCGCGGTTGATCGGGCATCGCCTGCGCGTTCACCTGTTCGATGATCGCCTGGAGTGCTTCCTGGGAGGGACGCAGGTGCTGAGCCTGCCGCGCGGGCGCTCGCGCGGCAACGGCAAGCATGGCCATGTCGTGGATTACCGCCACGTCATCCATGCCCTGCGCCGCAAGCCGATGGCGCTGCTCAACCTCGTCTACCGTGACCAGCTGTTTCCCCGCCAAGCCTACGCCCGGGCCTTCGACGCCCTGCGGGCCGCCGGCAACGAGCGCCAGGCTTGCGCCACCATGGTGGAACTGCTGTCGCTGGCCCACGAACGGGGCTGCGAGGCCGCCTTGGCCCAGGTTCTGGAGGCCGAGTTGGCGGCCGGCCGCCTGCCTGACCTGCAGCCCCTGCGCGAGCGCTTCCAGGCACCGTCCGTCGCCCTCAACACCGTCACCGTCGATCTCGTGCCGCTCAGCGTCTACGACGAACTGGGGACCGTCCGTCCGGGAGCCGCGGCATGAGCCCGACCGATCCCATCGACGCCGCCCGCCTGTCGCTGGCGCTCGGCGACCTGCGGCTGCCGGCCATCAAGCTGATCTGGCCTGACTTCGCCGCCCGGGCCGACAAGGAGGGCTGGCCCGCCGCCCGCTTCCTGGCCGCCCTGACCGAACATGAGATCGCCGAACGCGCCCGCCGGCGCATCGAGCGTCATCTCGACGAGGCTCGTCTGCCGCCCGGCAAGACCCTGGAGAGCTTCGAGTTCGACGCGGTGCCCATGGTCAGCAAGGCCCAGGTGATGGCCCTGGTCGCCGGCGACAGCTGGTTGGAGAAAGGCGCCAACTTGATCCTGTTCGGGCCGCCCGGCGGGGGCAAGTCGCATCTGGCGGCGGCCATCGGCTACGCCCTGGTGGAGAATGGTTGGCGCGTGCTCTTCGCCCGGACCACCGATCTGGTGCAGAAGCTGCAGGTCGCTCGGCGTGACCTGAGCTTGGAGGCCGCGATCGCCAAGCTGGACAAATACCACCTGCTGATCCTCGACGACTTCGCCTACGTTGCCAAGGATCAGGCAGAAACCAGCGTCATTTTTGAACTGATCGGCACCCGGTACGAGCGGCGCTCTGAGCTGGTCCCCGTTCCCCGGACAGTTTTGCGGCTGGGATAAGCTTGGCTCAGGTCCGTGTCATGCCGCCAATCCGATCCCGGCCGGGATGCCCTGGTGGACCTCGGCCGGGGTTCTGCCGCCGAGCGCCGAATGCGGC
>DASPIO010000138.1:0-16807 GCA_035629155.1 Azospirillum sp.
GCCGCGACGAGACAACGGACCCTTCAAAGCAAAGGAGCGACCCTCATGAGCCTTCGCCAGATCGCTTTCTACGGTAAGGGCGGCATCGGTAAGTCGACCACGTCCCAGAACACCCTGGCCGCTCTCGTCGAGCTGGACCAGAAGATCCTCATTGTCGGCTGCGACCCGAAGGCCGATTCGACCCGCCTGATCCTGCACGCAAAGGCGCAGGACACCGTGCTGCACCTCGCCGCCGAGGCCGGCTCGGTCGAGGATCTGGAGCTCGAGGACGTTCTGAAGATCGGCTACCGCGGCATCAAGTGCGTCGAGTCCGGCGGCCCGGAGCCGGGTGTGGGCTGCGCCGGCCGTGGCGTCATCACCTCGATCAACTTCCTGGAAGAGAACGGCGCCTACGACGACGTCGACTACGTGTCCTACGACGTGCTGGGCGACGTGGTGTGCGGCGGCTTCGCCATGCCGATCCGCGAGAACAAGGCCCAGGAAATCTACATCGTCATGTCCGGCGAGATGATGGCGCTGTACGCCGCCAACAACATCGCCAAGGGCATCCTGAAGTACGCCAACAGCGGCGGCGTGCGCCTGGGCGGCCTGATCTGCAACGAGCGCCAGACCGACAAGGAGCTGGATCTGGCCGAAGCGCTGGCCAAGCGCCTGGGCTCGCAGCTCATCCACTTCGTGCCGCGCGACAACATCGTGCAGCACGCCGAGCTGCGCCGCATGACCGTCATCGAGTACGCGCCGGAGAGCAAGCAGGCCGAGGAATACCGCCAGCTCGCCAACAAGGTCCATGCGAACAAAGGCAAGGGCACCATCCCGACCCCGATCACCATGGAAGAGCTGGAAGAGATGCTGATGGACTTCGGCATCATGAAGACCGAGGAGCAGCAGCTCGCCGAACTCGCGGCCAAGGAGGCCGCGAAGGCCAGCGCCTGATCCCTGGCGGGTCTTCCACTGGCCCCCTCCCCAGCCCACCCCGGCCTGTGTGCCGGGGTGGGAGAGAGGGGGTCCGGTCCCGCGCTGTAGCGGCGCGGAAAACGAGATTTTGCAGGAGCTGGCCATGAGCCTGTCCGTGAACGAAGGCGTCGACGTCAAGGGTATCGTCGACAGTGTTCTCGAAGCCTATCCCGAAAAGTCGCGCAAGCGCCGCGCCAAGCACATCAACGTGCTGGAGGCCGAGGCGAAGGATTGCGGCGTCAAGTCCAACATCAAGTCCATCCCGGGCGTGATGACCATCCGCGGCTGTGCCTACGCCGGTTCCAAGGGCGTGGTGTGGGGCCCGATCAAGGACATGATCCACATTTCCCACGGCCCGGTCGGCTGCGGCTACTATTCGTGGTCGGGCCGCCGCAACTACTACGTCGGCGACACCGGCGTGGACAGCTGGGGCACGATGCACTTCACCTCGGACTTCCAGGAGAAGGACATCGTCTTCGGCGGCGACAAGAAGCTCGCCAAGGTGATCGACGAGATCAACGAGCTGTTCCCGCTGGTGAACGGCATCTCGATCCAGTCGGAGTGCCCGATCGGCCTGATCGGCGACGACATCGAGGCGGTCGCCCGCACCAAGGCGGCGGAGATCGGCAAGCCGATCATCCCCGTGCGTTGCGAAGGTTTCCGCGGCGTCTCGCAGTCGCTGGGCCACCACATCGCCAACGACACCATTCGCGACTGGATCTTCGAGAAGACCGAGCCGAAGTCGGACTTCGTGGCCACCCCGTACGACGTCACGATCATCGGTGACTACAACATCGGTGGCGACGCCTGGGCCTCGCGCATCCTGCTGGAAGAGATCGGCCTGCGCGTGATCGCCCAGTGGTCGGGCGACGGCACGCTGGCCGAGCTGGAGAACACGCCGAAGGCCAAGGTCAACCTGATCCACTGCTACCGCTCGATGAACTACATCGCGCGCCACATGGAAGAGAAGTACAACATTCCCTGGATGGAGTACAATTTCTTCGGCCCGTCGCAGATCGCCGAATCGCTGCGCAAGATCGCCGCTCTCTTCGACGACAAGATCAAGGAAAACGCCGAGAAGGTCATCGCCAAGTACCAGCCGATGGTTGACGCCGTCCTTGCCAAGTACAAGCCGCGGCTGGAAGGCAAGAAGGTCATGATCTACGTCGGCGGCCTGCGTCCGCGCCACGTGGTCGACGCCTACCACGACCTGGGCATGGAGATCGTCGGCACGGGCTACGAGTTCGCCCACAACGACGATTACCAGCGCACCAACCACTACGTGAAGGAAGGCACGCTGATCTACGACGACGTCACCGCTTTCGAGCTGGAGAAGTTCGTCGAAGCGATCCGCCCCGACCTCGTCGCCTCGGGCATCAAGGAAAAGTACGTCTTCCAGAAGATGGGCCTGCCGTTCCGGCAGATGCACTCGTGGGACTACTCGGGTCCGTACCACGGCTACGACGGTTTCGCCATCTTCGCCCGCGACATGGACATGGCGATCAACAATCCCGTCTGGGGCTTCTTCAAGGCCCCGTGGGACGCCAAGCCGGCCGCGGCCGAGTGAAGCCCTGGAAATAGGAGTATCCCATCATGACGTCCCCTGTTTCCCAGGATGCGGAAAAGGTCCTCGACCACTTCACGCTGTTCCGCCAGCCCGAGTACAAGGCGCTGTTCGAGCGCAAGAAGACCGAGTTCGAGTACGGCCACTCGGACGAGAAGGTCGCCGAGGTCTCCGAGTGGACGAAGTCCAAGGAGTACCAGGAGAAGAACTTCGCCCGTGAGGCCGTGGTCATCAACCCGACCAAGGCCTGCCAGCCGATCGGCGCCATGTTCGCTGCCCAGGGCTTCGAAGGCACCCTGCCCCTGGTGCACGGCTCGCAGGGTTGCGTGGCCTACTACCGCACGCACCTCACCCGTCACTTCAAGGAGCCGAACAGCGCGGTCTCCTCGTCGATGACCGAGGACGCGGCGGTGTTCGGCGGCCTGAACAACATGATCGACGGCCTGGCGAACGCCTATTCGCTGTACAAGCCGAAGATGATCGCCGTGCTGACCACCTGCATGGCGGAAGTCATCGGCGACGATCTCGGCGGCTTCATCACCAACGCCAAGAACAAGGAGAGCGTGCCGCAGGACTTCCCGGTCCCGCATGCCCACACGCCCGCCTTCGTCGGCAGCCACGTCGTCGGCTACGACAACATGATGAAGGGCATTCTCTCCTACTTCTGGGACAAGGCCGAGAACTTCGAGGTCCCGAAGGACGAGAGCATCAACCTGATCGGCGGCTTCGACGGCTACGCCGTCGGCAACAACCGCGAGCTGAAGCGGATCTTCGACCTCTTCGGCATCAAGGGCCGCATCCTGTCGGACGTGTCGGACGTGTTCGACACCCCGGCGGACGGCGAGTACCGCATGTACGACGGCGGCACCACCATCGAGGAGACCAAGGCGGCGCTGCACGCCAAGGCCACCATCTCGATGCAGGAGTACAACACCACCCAGACCCTGCAGTTCGCCAAGGAAAAGGGTCAGGAGGTCGCCAAGTTCAACTACCCGATGGGCATCGCCGCCACGGACGAGTTCCTGGTGAAGCTGTCGGAGCTGACCGGCAAGCCGATCCCGGACGCGTTGAAGCTGGAGCGCGGCCGTCTGGTCGACGCCTTCTCGGACAGCCACGCCCACCTGCACGGCAAGCGCTTCGCCGTGTACGGCGACCCGGACTTCTGCCTGGGCATGACCCGCTTCCTGCTGGAACTGGGTGCCGAGCCGGTGCACATCCTCTCCACCTCGGGTTCGAAGAAGTGGGAGAAGCAGGTTCAGAAGACGCTCGACGCCTCTCCGTTCGGCAAGGACGGCAAGGCCTACGGCGGCAAGGACCTCTGGCACCTGCGCTCACTGCTGTTCACCGACAAGGTCGACTACATCATCGGCAACAGCTACGGCAAGTATCTGGAGCGTGACACCAAGATCCCGCTCATCCGCCTGACCTACCCGGTCTTCGACCGTCACCACCACCACCGCTACCCGACCTGGGGCTACCAGGGCGCGCTGAACGTGCTGGTCCGCATCCTCGACCGCATCTTCGAGGACATGGACGCCAACACGAACATCGTCGGCGTGACGGACTACTCGTTCGACCTGATCCGCTGACCGACCACAGCGTTCCAGGCCAGGGATCGGAGGGCGCGGCAACGCGCCCTCCTTTCTTTTTCAGGTCCGTAGGTTGGCGCCCATCAGGAAAACACGTCTCCCACACCTGTGTCGGGCACGCCGGGAAGGCTGGTCCAGGCCGCGCTGTCCGGGGTGGCCTGGACCATGTAGGCCCAGTGGGCCATGGCCACGGCGTTCGCGCCGCTGATCATCTGCATCAGGAAGGCCCACGCGCCCTGGAAGCGCACCATGCGCCCGGCACCGGTCGTCGGCCGGTCCGTGGCGCTCGTCACGCTCGCGTCCTCCGGGCTGAAGCTCAGCAGCACGGCACCGTCCGGCGTGACAGAGCCGAGCAGCGTGTAATAGGTGAAGTCCCCGCCATCAGTGCTGATCGCCGTCCGGCCGGTCAGGTAGCCGTTCTCGAACCCCTGGATCCACCACACCGTCTGGTCCTGCACGGTCGTGGTGCGCGCCTTGCGGAGGTTCGTCTGGCGGATCGCCGGCAGGTACGCCTCCGGCACGTACCAGTAGGTGTCAGCCAGCCACGCCCATTGGCGGGAGTCCGGCGCCGCCTCCGCCACGTCGGTGTCCGGTTCGGTGCGCGTCGTCATGGCGAATCCCCCGTTTTGCCAGCAGCGGCTTTGCCGGCTTCGTTTGCCGCGCCAACGGACATAGCAGCGCAATCGACACTCGCCAATCCAGAGAATTTCCATCCGCCCGCACAAGCGCACTCGATCTCCGTCGGCTGTGCGACACCCGACACGTCCGCCGGCCATTGTCAGCAAACGCACACGCGCCCGACACCTGACAAAACAAGAATTATCAAAGACTTAGTCAGACAATACCAACTGGCACACCCCGTGCATATCCCTGTGGGCCAGCCACGAGGAGGCAAGCCCATGCTTCAGGAAAAGCTCCAGGACGTCTTCAACGAGCCCGGTTGCGCGACCAACCAGGGCAAGTCGGAGAAGGAGCGCAAGAAGGGCTGCTCCAAGGCGCTCAAGCCCGGCGCCGCCGCCGGCGGCTGCGCCTACGACGGCGCCATGATCGCGCTCCAGCCCATCGCCGACGTCGCCCACCTCGTGCACGGCCCCATCGCCTGCCTGGGCAACTCGTGGGACAACCGCGGCACGCGGTCGTCGGGGTCGCAGCTCTACCGCACGGGCTTCACCACCGACCTGTCGGAGCTGGACATCGTCCATGGCGGCGAGAAGAAGCTGTACAAGGCGATCAAGGAGATCGTGCAGCAGTACGATCCGCCGGCCGTCTTTGTCTACCAAACCTGCGTGCCGGCGATGATCGGCGACGACATCGAGGCGGTCTGCAAGTTCGCCAGCCAGAAGCTGCGCAAGCCGGTCATCCCGGTGACGGCGCCGGGCTTCGTGGGTTCCAAGAACCTCGGCAACAAGCTGGCCGGCGAGACGCTGCTCGACCACGTCATCGGCACGGTCGAGCCGGAGATGACCACCGCCACCGACATCTGCATCGTCGGCGAATACAACCTGGCCGGCGAACTGTGGCAGGTGAAGCCGCTCTTGGACGAGATCGGCATCCGCATCCTGTCCTGCATCTCCGGCGACGGCCGCTACAACGAGGTGGCGCAGGCGCACCGCGCGCGCCTCACCATGGTGGTGTGCTCCCAGGCGCTGGTGAACGTCGGCCGCAAGATGCAGGAGCGCTGGGGCATCCCCTACTTCGAGGGGTCGTTCTACGGCGTCACCGACACCACCGACACGTTGCGCACCATGGCCGCCATGCTGGTGGAGCGCGGCGCCCCGGCCTCGCTGATGGACCGCGCCGAAGGCGTGATCGCGCGCGAAGAGGCGCGCGTGAAGCGCCGCCTGGAACCCTACAAGCCGCGCTTCGACGGCAAGCGGGTGCTGCTGTTCACCGGCGGCGTCAAGAGCTGGTCCATGGTGACCGTGCTGGAAGAGGCCGGGCTGACCATCGTCGGCACCTCCACCAAGAAGTCGACCAAGGAAGACAAGGACCGCATCAAGAAGAAGAAGGGCGAGGAGTTCCACATGTGGGACGATCTCAAGCCCAAGGAGATGTACCGCATGCTGCGCGACTCCGAGGCCGACATCATGCTGTCCGGCGGGCGCTCGCAGTTCATCTCGCTGAAGGCCAAGGTGCCGTGGCTGGACATCAACCAGGAACGCCACCACGCCTACGCCGGCTATGACGGCATCGTCACTCTCTGCGAGGAGATCGACAAGACGCTGTCCAACCCCATCTGGCGGCAGGTCCGCCTGCCCGCCCCCTGGGAAGCGTCCCTTTGAGGAAGAATGAGGAGGGCCGCCCCATGTCTCACACCGCACGCTTCCCCACCTCTTCGAAGGCCGCGTCCACCAACCCGCTGAAGATGAGCCAGCCGATCGGCGCGGCGCTCGCCTTCCTCGGCATGGACCGCTGCCTGCCGCTGTTCCACGGTTCCCAGGGCTGCACCGCCTTCGGCCTCGTCCTGCTGGTCCGCCACTTCCGCGAGGCGATCCCGCTGCAGACCACCGCCATGGACCAGGTCTCGACCATCCTCGGCGGTTACGAAAACCTGGAAGAGGCGATCCGCAACATCCACGAGCGGATGAAGCCCGCCCTCATCGGCGTCTGCACCACCGGCGTTACCGAGACCAAGGGCGAGGACCTCGCCGGCCATTACAGGACGTTCCGCCAGCGCAACCCGGGCCTCGACGACATGGGGCTGGTGTTCGCCAGCACGCCCGACTTCATCGGCGGCTTCGAGGACGGCTTCGCCAGCGCGGTCACCGGCATCGTCGAACAGTTCGCCCAGCCCGCCGCGCAGACGCGCCGGGGTCAGGTCAACGTGCTGGCCGGCTGCCAGCTCTCCCCCGGCGACGTGGAGGAGATCCGCGACCTGATCGAGAGCTTCGGCCTGACGCCCATCGTCCTGCCAGACCTGTCGCTGTCCATGTGCGGTCGCCAGCCGACGGAGTTCACCGCCACCTCGCTGGGCGGCACGACCATCGACCAAGTGCGCGACATGGGCGCGTCGGAGGTCACGCTGGTGTTCGGCGAGCACATGCGCCGCGCCGCCGCGGCGCTGGAGCTGAAGACCGACGTGCCGACCGTGTTCTTCGACCGGCTGACTGGGCTGGAGGCTTGCGACCGCTTCATCAAGACGCTGGCCGACGTGTCGAAACGCCCGGTGCCGGCACGCATCCGGCGCCAGCGCGAAAGCCTCGTCGACGCCATGCTCGACGGCCACTTCTACTTCTCGCGCAAGCGCGTCGCCGTGGCGCTGGAGCCGGACCTGCTCTACGCCGTCACCAGCTTCCTGAACGACATGGGCGCCATCGTCATGGCCGCCGTGTCGCCCACCCAGGCGCCGGTTCTGGAGAAGGTGAAGGCCGGCACCATCATGGTGGGCGACCATTCGGACGTCGAGGCGGTGGCGCGCGACGCCGACCTGATCATCTCCAACTCGCACGGCCGCCAGGGGGCCGCGCGGCTGGGCATCCAGCTCCACCGCATGGGTCTGCCGATGTTCGACCGGCTGGGCGGCGGCATGAAGGTCAGCGTCGGCTACCGCGGCACGCGCGACATGGTGTTCGAGATCGGCAACCTGTTCCTGGCCCGCGAGACGGACCACGACGGACACGACCACGCGCACGGGCATGAGCACGGCCCGTACATGGACGGCACGCACGCGTGCGGGGGTGGCGGATGCGGATGCAGCGCCGTCTGAGGCTCGTGGATGACGGGGCGCAGGCCCCCCGAGGAGGATCGATGAAGGTAGCCTTCTGCACGCAGGACATGCAGCACGTCGACGCCCACTTCGGCTGGGCGAAGAACATCGCGATCTACGAGGTCGACACCGCCGGCTACAGGATGGTGGAGACCTGCCAGTTCGGCGGCTCGATGTTCGAGGACGGCAACGAGGACAAGCTGGTCCCGAAGCTGGAGGCCTTGAGCGACTGCGCGATCGTCTACCTGTCGGCGATCGGCGCGTCGGCCGCGGCGCGCGTCGTGGCCAAGAAGATCCACCCGGTGAAGGTCGAGGCGACGGAGTCCATCACCACGCTCCTCGACCGCCTGATCGTCACCATCAACGGCAACCCGCCCCCCTGGCTGCGCAAGGCGCTGAACAAGGGCGAGCCGCAGACTTACGAATTCGCAGACGAGGAGGAGTGAGACATGGCCGACGTGACCGTCGCGGATGATCTCGAACAGCAATTCCTGAAGAATCTCGTGCTGCTGTTCCGCGCCGAGGACAGCTACGGCGCCTGGGAGGGCAAGAGCGACGAGGTGCTCCTGGAGCCCTTCATCCTCGACAAGGAGGCGCGCGCGGCCCTGCCGATCATCGGCGACCCGGACCCGGACACGCTGTGGCGGCTGGAGCTTTTCTACAAGGCGGTGGGCATCACCGTGGAGAAGCTGACCGGCCTGATGGCCTCGCCCATGCTGAAGATGAGCCACGAGGGATTCGGCCGCATCGTGCTGATCTCCGGCCGGCTGGTGGTGGTGTCGAAGCACCTGCGCGACGTGCACCGCTTCGGCTTTCCGTCCCAGGACAAGCTGGTCGCCGACGGCGCCAAGCTGGTGCGCGACGCCGTGGACCTGATCGAGAAGCACCGCGTCGTAGCGGAGCTGTGAGGAAACCGACATGTCCGATATCGACGCCCTCAAGGACGAGATCAAGAAGCTCAACGCCCGCGCCACGGCGAAGAAGATGGACCTGCACGACCTGTCGGAGGAGCTGCCCGTCAACTGGGAACGCATCCTCGACGTCGCCCGCGAGACCTACGACGCCTACAAGGAGCTGACCGAGAAGCGCGCCGCGCTCAAGGCGCTCGGGGCGTGACCCACCCACCAACCCTGAGCATCGGGAGCACAGCATGACCGTTTTCGTCACCGGCCTGACCCGCGGCGGCACCGCCTGGACGCCCAAGTACGTGGAAGGCATCGACCAGAAGCAATGCATCGGCTGCGGCCGCTGCTTCAAGGTCTGCGGCCGCGACGTCCTGGAACTGATCGGCATCACCGAGGACGGCGACATCGTCGACGCCTTCGACGACGAGGCCGAAAAGAAGGTGATGAGCGTCAAAGGTGCGGCCAACTGCATCGGCTGCGAGAGCTGCGCCAAGGTCTGTTCGAAGAGCTGTATCACGCACCGGGCGCTGGCCGCCGCCTGACGGCGGTCGTGCCCCACGGGCTCCCCTCTCCCGGGGAGAGCGGGCGCGGGTGGAGGGACGGCGATGGGCCGGGATGCCCGTTCCCTCCACCCGACGTCTTGCGTTTTCATGCAGGAAGCCGTCATGGCCGAGCCCAGTCCCGGCCACCCACGCACCTTGGATCAGTCGGAGTGCGTGGGTGCCCGGCACAAGGCCGGGCATGACGATACAAAGGCGTGTCCGGAGTTCAGGAGAAGCTGAAATCCCAACGTCTTTTCGCGCCGCTTACGCGTCAAACCAGCCGTAGGTGCTGCCGCCGTGCGCCTCGATGGCGTTGGCGAAGTCGATGTTGCGCACCCCCACCAGTTCCACGCGGACGATGGTGTCGCCGGCCGACACGTTGCCGTCCTGCAGCTCCAGCACCACGTTGGCGTTCTGGTCCTGCAGGCTGTAGCCGTAGCTCCACCAGTTGCGGGCACCGAAATGGTCGAGGCCCAGCACGAAGTCCTGGACAGTCACCGTGTGCGTGCCGGCCCCCAGGATCGTCGGGTCGAACAGGAACAGGTCGGCCCCGCCGCCGCCGATCATCACATCGCGCCCGCCGCCGTCGTACCACAACTGATCGTTGCCGGCCCCGCCATCCAGCGTGTCGTCGCCGGTACCGCCGGACAGCACATCCGCGCCGTCGCCACCGGACACCGTGTCGCGCCCCGCGGCACCCCGCAGCGTGTCGTTGCCGCCCATCCCGCGCAGCAGGTCGTTGCCGCCGCCGCCGTCCAGCAGGTTGCGCCCGCCGTTGCCGGTGATCGCGTCGTTGCCGCCGCCGCCGGTCCCGGTCAGGTCGCCGCGCCCTTCCATGAGCTTCAGCGCCTCGACGTTGGCCGCGCTTGCGAGCGAGAAGTTGATCGGCGCCTCGATGGTGTCGTATCCCGCACCCGCAGATTCGTAGACCCGGTCGTTGGCGTTGAAGACGATGTACCAGTCGTTGCCGTTGCCGCCCCACAGACTGTCGCCGTAGCCGGACGTGCCGCCGTCCAGCGTGTCGTTGCCGTCGCCGCCGTACAACCGGTCGGCGTTGCCGTATCCGTAAAGGCGGTCGTTGCCTCCATAGCCGTAGATGGCGTCGTTGCCGTTGGTTCCATAAAGGCTGTTGTTGGCGTTCGTGCCGTAAACGTTGGCCATGAGTCCCCCCGTGGCTTTGGCCCCGTCAAGCGGATGCTCAACGTATCGTAGTGAAGCGTAAGCCTCGCCTCGGGAACTGCACTACCGATAATTGTGGGTGCAAGTCGCTCTTTTCGTACCCCCGAAAGAAGTAATCCAATGGAGAGTGGAAGAAAAACCCAGACGGGTAAAGGATTGTAAAGGCGTCGATCGGTTTCCGGGCCGGACGCGCCCCATTCGTGGCCCTGATTTGTCACAAGGGCGTTAAGCGGAACGTTAACCTTCCGCCTACTCCTCTTCACCGCTGTCCTTGGCCAGGGCCTCCACCACGCGCCAGCCGACGTGGTCGGCCGGGTTGAGCTCGGCCAGCTTGGCGAGGATCGCGGCGGCCTGCTCCGCGTTGCCCCGGCGCAGCGAGATGAAGGCCAGCGCCTTCAGCGTGAACAGCGTGAAGCGCGCCGTGCCCGGCGCGCTCCAATCCGTGCTGGCCGGCGTGAGCACGCGCCAGTCCGCGGGGTAGCCGCCCTGCACGGCTGCGGCGTCCAGGCCGATCAGCGCCACGCGCTCAGCGTCGTTCAGGCGCAGCGTGCTGAAGTAGAACTTGTACAGCGCGTAGAACACCGGCAGCACGCGCGGCCCCAGCCGGTGCGCCTCCCACAGCAGCTCCTCGCAGCGCTTCGGATCGGTGCGCGCGGCCACCGCCGCCTGCAGCCGCTGGTCGATGTGCTCCGGCACGTCGCCGAAGGCCATGCGGCCATCGGAGATGCGCAACTCGATCGGTCGTTCCATGGAGTCCCCCGTGTCGGCGCTGCCAGGAGCACACGCCTCCGCGCGCCATGAAGGGCGCAAGTGGCGCGCCCGCGGGCCGCGGCAAGCCCCTGCGGCATCTCGCCGCATCTGTCGAAAACCCGACACGCCGCTTTGTCGCGAAGGCGTCAGCCATCCCCCGCGTCGAAACATGACAATCCTTGCAAATCAGTTGCTTACAGACTGGCACGGATCCTGCTTTGTCGGTGCACAGCGAATTTCACCAGCCAAGGAGATGGCGAAGATGGTGACCCTGACGCCCAGCGCCGTAGCCACCCTGGAACGGGTCCTGGCCGGCAATGCGCCCGCGGCCAAGGGGCTGCGCATCGCGGTGACGGACGGCGGCTGCGCCGGCCACAAATACCAGATGGGCCTGGAAGCGGACGCCGGCCAAGGCGACGCGGTGTTCGAATTCGGCAGCGTGCTCGTCTACGTCGACGAGGCCAGTCAGCCGCTGCTCGACGGCGTGGTCGTCGACTTCGTGGAAGGCATCGAAGGTTCCGGCTTCAAATTCGACAACCCGAACGCCACCGGCTCGTGCGGGTGCGGCAAGTCGTTCTCGTCGGGAAGCTGCGCGCCGGCCCCTGGAGCGTCCGGCGGGTCGAGCTGCGGCACCGCCGCCCACTAACCGCCCCCACCAGTCCCCCCAGGGCACGCCGATATCCCGGAAAGGCAAAGCGCCATGTGGAACTACACCGACAAGGTCAAGGAACACTTCTTCAACCCCAAGAACTCGGGCGTGCTGGACACCGCGAACGCTGTGGGCGAAGTCGGCTCGATCACCTGCGGTGACGCGCTCAAGCTGATGATGAAGGTGAACCCGGATACCGACGTGATCGAGGACGCGCGCTTCCAGACCTTCGGCTGCGGCTCGGCCATCGCGTCTTCCTCGGCGCTGACCGAGATGATCATCGGCAAGACGGTGGACGACGCGCTGAAGCTCACCAACCGCGACATCGCCGACTACCTGGGCGGCCTGCCGCCGGAGAAGATGCACTGCTCGGTCATGGGCGCCGAGGCGCTACGCGCCGCCATCGCCAGCTTTAAGGGCGAGGCGTGGGAAGACGACCACGAGGAAGGCGAGCTGATCTGCAAGTGCTTCGGCATCGACGCCGCGATGATCGAGCGCGCCGTGACGGTCAACAACCTGACCACGCTGGAAGAGGTGACGCACTACACCAAGGCCGGCGGTTCCTGCCAGACCTGCCACGAGAAGATCGAGGAGGTGCTGGAGGCGGTGATGGCGAAGACCGCCATCAGGCCCAAGGCGCACCCGCCGGGCACCGTCGGCCTGGACGCCATCAAGCCGCTGACGCCGAAGGCCGCCCCGGCCCCGTCGAAGATGACCAACGTGCAGCGCATGCAGGCCATCCTGCTGGCGATCGAGGAGATCCGCCCGTCGATCCAGAAGGACGGCGGCGACGTCGAGCTGATCGACATCGACGGCAAGGACATCTACGTGCGGCTCAGCGGCGCCTGTTCCGGCTGTTCGCAGTCCGCCGGCACCATGATGGGCGTGCAGATGAAACTGGTGGAGAAGCTGGGCGAGTTCGTCCGCGTCAAGCCCGCCTCCCTCATGAAGGCGGAGGCATAGAGCGATGACCAAGGGCATCTACCTGGACAACAACGCCACCACCCGCGTCGATCCGCTGGTCCTGGCCGAGATGCTGCCGCTGTTTTCCGAGCACTTCGGCAATCCGTCCTCCATGCACGGCTTCGGCGCCGCAGTGGGCGGCAAGATCGAATGGGCGCGCCAGCAGGTGCAGGCGCTGCTGGGGGCCGCGCACGACAGCGAGATCGTCTTCACCTCCGGCGGCACGGAGAGCGACAACACCGCCATCCTGTCCACCCTGGAAGCCTTCCCCAAGAAGCGCGAGATCATCACCAGCGTGGTCGAGCACCCGGCGGTGCTGAGCCTGTGCGACTACCTGGAGAAGAAGAAGGGCTACACCGTCCACCGCATCGGCGTGGACGGCAAGGGCAACCTGGACATGGACGTCTACAAGGCGGCCCTGTCGGAGAACGTCGCCATCGTCTCCATCATGTGGGCCAACAACGAGACCGGCACCCTCTTCCCGGTCGAGGAGCTGGCGGCGATGGCGAAGGCGGTGGGCGCTCTGTTCCACACCGACGCCGTGCAGGCGGTGGGCAAGATCCCCATGAAGCTGGCGGACTCGGCCATCGACATGCTGTCGCTGTCCGGCCACAAGCTGCACGCGCCCAAGGGCATCGGTGCGCTGTACGTCAAGCGCGGCACGCGCTTCCGCCCGATGCTGCGCGGCGGCCACCAGGAGCGCTCGCGCCGCGCCGGCACGGAGAACGCGCCGGCCATCGTCGGGCTGGGTGCGGCGGCGGAGATGGCGCTGCACCACATGTCGGACGAGAACACCCGCGTCCGGGCGCTGCGCGACAAGCTGGAGACGGCGCTGCTGGCGCGGGTTCCCAACTGCTTCGTCACCGGCAACCCGGACGTCCGCCTGCCCAACACCTGCAACATCGCCTTCGAGTACATCGAGGGCGAGGCCATCCTCCTCCTGCTGAACGAAGCGGGCATCGCCGCCTCGTCCGGTTCGGCCTGCACGTCCGGTTCGCTGGAGCCCAGCCACGTGATGCGCGCGATGGGCGTGCCCTACACGGCCGCGCACGGCGCCACCCGCTTCTCGCTGTCGCGCGAGACGACGGAAGCGGAGATCGACACGGTCATCGCCGTGGTGCCCGGCATCATCGAGCGCCTGCGCAAGCTGTCGCCCTACTGGTCGCAGGAAGGCGCGCCCAAGGCGTTCGAACCGACGTACGCGTAACAACCTACGGAGGCTTCGGGATCATGCGCAACACCGCTTCCGTCACGATCAACGACACCACCCTGCGCGACGGCGAGCAGACGGCCGGCGTCGCCTTCACGCTGGACGAGAAGATCGCCATCGCCCGCGCCCTCGACGACGCCGGGGTGGGCGAGCTGGAAATCGGCATCCCCGCCATGGGCGAGGAGGAACGCGAGGGCATCCGCGCCGTCGCATCCCTCGGCCTCAACGCCACGCTCATGGTCTGGTGCCGCATGTGCGACGCCGACCTCCAGGCGGCGTTGAGCTGCAACGTCGGCTTCGTCAACCTGTCCATGCCGGTGTCGGACATCCAGATCTCCCGCAAGCTGCGCCGCTCGCGCGACTGGGCGCTGGCGGAGATCGACCGCATGATCCGCAAGGCGCGCGACGCCGGGCTGGACGTCAGTCTGGGTGGCGAGGACTCGTCCCGCGCCGACATGGACTTCCTGATCACCGCCGCCACGGTGGCGCAGCAGGCCGGCGCGCGGCGCTTCCGCTTCGCCGACACGCTGGGCGTGCTCGACCCCTTCCAGACCCGCGCGGCGATCGAACGGCTGCGCGCCGCCACCGACCTGGAGATCGAGATCCACGCGCACGACGACCTGGGCCTCGCCAACGCCAACTCGCTGGCCGCGGTGCTGGGCGGCGCCACCCACGTCAACACCACCGTCAACGGCCTGGGCGAGCGCGCCGGCAACGCCCCTCTCGAAGAAGTCGTCGTCTCCGCCAAGGTGCTCTACGGCCTGGACAGCGGCGTCGACACCCGCTCGCTGGGCGCCATCTCCGACCTGGTCGAGGCCGCGTCGAACCGGCCGGTCGCGGTCAACAAATCGATCGTCGGTGACGCCGTCTTCACGCACGAGGCCGGCATCCACGTGGACGGCCTGCTGCGCGACCGCCGCACCTACCAGAACTTCGACCCGGCCGAGGTGGGGCGCGAGCACCGCATCGTGCTGGGCAAGCACTCCGGCACCTCGGCCGTGAAGCTGGCCTACCGCCAGATCGGCGAGGAGGTGGACGACACCGCCGCCCGCGCCATCCTCGGCCGCGTGCGGGTCTTCGCCACGGCCGCCAAGCGCGCGCCGACGCCGGACGAGCTGCGCGCCTTCCTGCACGACCTCGTCCCGCAGCCGTAACCGGGGGCCACCGCCATGCAGCAGGCCGTCACCGCCGCCCCCGCCCCGCCCGAAGGCACCAGCATCGGCCGCCTCCTGCGCGAGGACGTCGCCTGCGTGTTCGACCGCGACCCGGCGGCGCGCACGCGGTGGGAGGTGCTGACCTGCTACCCCGGCGTCCACGCGCTGATCGCGCACCGCGTGTCGCACGCGCTGTGGCGGCGGGGGTTCAAGTGGGCGGCGCGCTTCCTGGCCTACCTGTCGCGCGCGGCCACCGGCATCGACATCCACCCCGGCGCCCGCATCGGCCGCCGCTTCTTCATCGACCACGGCGCCGGCGTCGTCATCGGCGAGACGGCGGAGGTCGGCGACGACGTGACGCTCTACCACGGCGTCACGCTGGGCGGCACCACCTGGAACAAGGGCAAGCGCCACCCGACGCTGCGGGACGGCGTGCTGGTCGGGGCCGGGGCCAAGATCCTCGGCCCCATCACGGTGGGCGGCAACGCGCGGGTGGGTGCGAATTCGGTCGTCACCAAGGACGTGCCGGACGGCATGACGGTGGTCGGCATCCCCGGCCGCGTCGTCCTCCCGGCCGGGCAGCGGCGCGCCGTCAACGCCGCCGGCATCGACCTCGACCACCACCTGATGCCCGACCCGGTCGGCAAGGCGATTTCCTGCCTGATCGACCACATCAACCGCATCGAGGCCCGGCTGGAGGCCCACACGGCGGAGGAAGCGCTGAAGCTTGCCCCCCTCACCGGCGTGGTGTGCGACAGTTGCGGCAACGTCTGCGGCCAGGACGCCTGCGAGCCCACTTTGAAAGGAGCGTTGCAATGAGCTTCAAGGACGACCTCGAAGACCTGGAGACGGCGGAGGACTTCCTGCGCTTCCTGGAAGTGCCCTACGAGCAGCGCGTCGTGCACGTGAACCGCCTGCACATCCTGCAGCGCTTCCACGACTACCTGAACGCCGACGAGGGCGTCGACCGCATCGACGACGACGAGGCGCTGGCCGAGCGCTACCGCCTGCACCTGACGCGCGCCTACCACGACTTCGTGGTGTCGAACGCCATCGCCGAGAAGACCTTCAAGGTGCACAAGGACGAGGCCGCCAAGGCCGCCAACCGCTTCGTGCCGCTGGAACAGCTCCTCGGCGCGCCCCGTTTCGTGGGATAAGCGCCTGACGTCGGGTTTTGCGGCTTACGCCTCAACCCAACCTACGGGGGCGTCGTAGGTTGGGTTGAGCGCCAGCGAAAACCCAACGTCCATACCTTCCCGACACGCCCCCCCACCAAGCGCACCCCGGCCCCGCCGCGGTGCGCTTCGCCGTTTCCGGCCCCCGCTCCTGCCCCCGCATCAAAGGTGTAGCGAACCCGACAAACCACCTCCCATGTCGGCCCCGTGTCGGGATTGCGACATGTTCGCGCAACTGCCCGAAACCTGCCCGGCCGGCTAGTACCCTTGCAAAATCAAGCCGCTACGATCACCCCATCCGCTGGCACGCCGTTTGCTCCATGGCTAACCGTGGCCCCCCGGGGCCGGTATTTTTCGAGGAGACCGGGATGCACATCGTCGTCTGTATCAAACAGGTGCCCGACAGCGCGCAGATCCGTATTCACCCCGTGACGAACACGATCATGCGGCAGGGCGTCCCGGCGATC
>DASPIO010000139.1:0-5613 GCA_035629155.1 Azospirillum sp.
GCTGCCGGAAGGCTTCCAGCGCTCCGAATACCTGCTGGAGCACGGCATGGTGGACATGGTCGTCCACCGCAAGGACCTGCGCGCCACGCTGATCCGCACGCTGGACCTGCTGATGCGCCCGCTGACGCTGGCGGCGCGCGATGGGGACGAACTGGACATCCCGGCGCTGCGCGCGGCCGGCGACGCGGCGGAGCCGGACCGCGGCGTCCAGGCCGAAGCCGCCGACCGCACGGCGCGGCCGACCGAAGCCGAACAGCCGGCCTGATATCAGAGGTGTGAGCCCGATCCCCTGTCCCCGCGTTGCGGGGGGAGGGACGGGGAGGGGGCCGGTTCAGGCGCCTCCCGGCCGCAAAAGGAACGTCGTCCATGGCCGACCCGCACGCGTCCCGTGCCGCCCAGGCGCTCGATGGGCTGAAGGGGCTGCATCCCAGGGTCATCGACCTGTCGCTGGACCGCATGCACCGGCTGCTGGCGGCGCTCGGCCATCCCGAGCGCCGGCTACCGCCGGTGCTGCACGTCGCCGGCACCAACGGCAAGGGCTCCACGCTGGCCTTCGCGCGCGCCATGCTGGAGGCCGCCGGGCATCGCGTGCACGCCTTCACCTCGCCGCACCTCGTGCGCGTTCACGAGTGCGTCCGCCTCGGCGCGCCCGGCGGCGGTCGCCTCGTTGCCGACGCGGTCCTGGCCGAGGCGCTGGAGGAATGCGCCCGGGCCAACGCCGGCCAGCCCGTCACCCCGTTCGAGGCGCTGACCGCCGCCGCCCTGCTGTGCTTCGCCCGGACGCCCGCCGACGCGGTTCTGATCGAGGTGGGCATGGGCGGGCGCGACGACGCCACCAACGTGGTGGACCGGCCGGCCGCCGCCGCCATCACCCGGATCTCGCACGACCATCACGAGTTCCTGGGACACGGACTGGACGACATCGCGCGCGCCAAGGCGGGGATCGCCAAGCCGGGCCGGCCGCTGGTCGTCGGCCCGCAGGACGATCCCGCCGTGTCCGCCGTGCTGGCCGAAACCGCGGCGCGGCTGGGGGCGCCGCTCCACGCGGCCGGCCGCGACTGGACGGTCGCCGTGCGCGACGACGGGTTCACCTACGCCAGCGCCCGGCGCACGCTCCGCCTGCCACCGCCGGCGCTGCCGGGCGCGCACCAGATGGTGAACGCCGCGACGGCCATCGCCTGCCTCGACGTGATGCCCGACCTTGCCGTGGACGACGGCGCGATTCGCCGCGGCCTCGCGGCCGTCGATTGGCCGGGCCGGCTGCAGCGCCTCGACGACACCCCGCTTCTGACGCGCCTGCCGTACGGGTCGGAGCTGTGGCTGGACGGCGGGCACAACGACACGGCCGGCGCGGTGCTGGCGGCCCAGGCGCAGGCGTGGGCGGCCGATGGCCGGGACCTGCCGCTGGTCCTTGTCGCCGGCATGCTGGCGAGCAAGGACGCCCGCGCCTTCCTTGCCCCCCTGGCGCCGTGGGTGGGCGCGATGCGGACGGTGCCGATGCCCCTTCAGGCCCCCGGCCCCGGCCTGGAGCCGGACCAACTGGCCGCCGTGGCGCGCGGTCTGGGGATCGCCGACGCCGGCCCCGCCGCCGGGGTCGACGCGGCGCTGGCCGGGATCGGTCGGGCGGCGGGCGGCCCGAGGGGCGCCCCCGTCCGGGCGCTGATCACCGGCTCGCTGTACCTGATCGGCGCGGTGCTGGGATCGCTGACCGAGGGAGCGATGCAGACGTGACCCATCTTCCCGACCAGATCGCCTTCCTTGACGAGGTCTGCCGGCGCCGCGGCTACCGGATGACCATCCTGGACGAGCATTCCGCCTACCTTATCGCCGTGTCCGACGGCACCAGGGAGTTCGTCACCGGGGCCGGCATGGTCAATGCCTACCCCATCAACAACGCCACTGCGGCGACCATCGCGACGGACAAGGCGCACACCTACACGCTGGCGCGCCGGGCCGGCTTCCGGGTGCCGCGCGGCGGGCATTTCTTCGTGACGCGGCGCTTCCGAGACCTGCGCGCGCCGGGGCGGGAGATTCACGACGCCGTCCTCTACGCCCAGTCTCTGGGGTTCCCGGTGTTCGTGAAACCCAACGACGGCTCGCGCGGCGCCCACGCCGACATCGTCCACGACGAGAACGACCTGATCCACCACTGCGCCGCCATGGCGGCGGAGCATTCGGTGGCGCTGGTGCAGGAGGTGCTGCACGGCGTCGAATTCCGCATCGTCGCGGTGGACGGGGAGGCGCTGTTCCTCTACCGGCGCGACCAGGGCGGGCTGGTGGGGGACGGCGTCTCGACGGTCGGCGACCTGGTCGCCGCGGCGAACGCCCGCTTGGTCGGCGAGGGGCTGACGCCGGTGTCCCCCGATGCTTCCTACCTGCGCGAGGCGCTGAAACAGGCTGGCCTCGACCTCGCCGGCGTTCCGCCGGCCGGCTTCGTGCTGCCGATCACGGCGCGCCGCAACATCAGCGGCGGCGGCCGGGTCAGCGGCTTCGCCACCGACATGTCCGACGCCCTGCGCGACTACGTCCGGCGCCTGAGCGCCGTCGTCGGGCTGCGCGTGTGTGGCATCGACGTGTTCAGCCGCACGGCGGAGCCGGACCCCGACGGCTTCACGCTGCTGGAGGTCAACGCCAACCCCTCGCTGTCCGGCGTTGCCAAGGCCGGGCACCGCGAGGAGGTGTTGCGGCTGTGGGAGCGCGTCTGCGCGCTGCGCTTCGCCGAGGCCCCGCCGTGACCGCCGCGCCGTCCCTGGACGAGACCATCGGGCACCTGATGCGCCTGCCCAAGGCCGGCGCCGGCATCGGCCTGCACCGCATGCGCTGGCTGCTGGCGCCGCTGCTGGAGGGGCCGTTCGGCGCGCGGCTCAACGCCATGCGCGTCACCGGATCGAACGGCAAGGGCAGCGTCAGCCGGCTGGCGGCGGGCATCGCCATGCGGCTGGGCTGCTCCACCGGCCTCTACACCTCGCCGCATCTGTTCCGCTTCCAGGAGCGCATCGTCGTCGACGACGAACCGATCGGCGACGACGCGTTGCGTGCCGCCATCGACTGGCTCAGCGACCGGCAGGCGCGCTACCGCGCCGAGCATCCGGACGACGGCTTCGGCGCGTTCGAGGCGTTCACCGGGCTGGCGATGCACCATTTCGCCGCGCGCCGCCCCGACGCGCTGGTGCTGGAGGCCGGCATCGGCGGCCGGTACGATTCGGTGCGCGCCGTTTCCGGAACGGTGGTGGCGCTGACCTCCATCGATTACGAACACACGGACATCCTCGGCGCCACCCTGGAGCAGATCGCCTACGACAAGGCCGACCTGTGCCCGGACGGGGGGACCCTGGTTGTCGGCGCCCTGGATGCCGAGGTGATGCGGCGCCTGGACGCCTATGCCGCCCTGCGCCGGATCACGCTGATCCGGTACGAGGACGTCGGGCGGATCCGCGCCGTCCGGGCATCCGCGGACGGTGGCATGCAGGCCGACCTCACGCTGGGCGACATCGAACTGGACGGCGTGTCCTTTGCGCTGGCCGGCCGGCATCAGGCGGTGAACGCGCTGGTCGCGGCGGGGCTGGTGCGGGAGTGGCTGGCGGCGACCGGCCGGCAGGTCGAGCCCGCCCGCTTCGCCGAGGCGTTCCGCGCCGTCGTCGGGGCCGTGCGGTGGCCGGGCCGGCTGCAGCGCATCGCCGACGACCCGCCGGTGTTCATCGACGTCGGCCATACGCCGGACGCCATCGCCACCACGCTGCAGGCTCTGCCGCTGATCGCCGGGGGGCGGCCGGTGCTGCTGGTCACCGGCGTGTCGTACAACAAGGACGCCGACGGGATCGTATCGGCGCTGCTGGGGGCGGCCGACGAGGTGGTTTGCACGCGCGCCCACCACCGCGGCTCGGATCCGTCCCGCATCGTCGCCATCGTCCGGCGCGAGCGCCCGGACCTGCCCCGCCACGAGGTTCCGACCATCGAGCAGGCGATGGTTCTGGCGCTGGACCGGGCGCGGGCCGCGGGCATGGCGGTGCTGGTGGCCGGCGGCCTGTTCCTGTCCATCGAGGCGGCCGAGGCGCTGCGCGGCGGCGACCCGCGGGCGCTGCGATTCTTCTGACGGCTCTTCTGACGGCGCCTCAGCGTCGGCGCGGCCGGTGCGGGGGTGGCTCGCCGTCGGCATCCCGGTGCGGCCGGTCGAGTTCCAGCATGCCGCGCAGTTTCGCCAGAGTTTCGTTCAGGTGCGAGGTTCTGGCCGGCGGTTCCTTCGGCGGCGCCGGGTCGGGAGAAGGACCGTGCTCCGTTTCGCCGGCCTCTTCATCGGGCGCAAGCTCGGGGTCGCGGATGGTGAAGGACAGGATTTCGCTTTCCGAGATGTCGTCCAGGCTTTCCGGCTCGTCCTCGACCGGCTCTTCCTCGTCGTCCGGCGGCGGCTCGTCCGCATCCTCGTCCGCGTCGCGGTGACGGTCGGCGATCAGGCTGCGCAGCGCGGCGATGGTCTCGTCGAACGGCTCGTCGTCGCCGTGGGCAGCCGGCTCCGGTTCCGCAGGGGCGTGCGGTTCGGGTTCCTCCGCCTCCGGTTCCGGCGCTGGTGGGGGGGTGTCCTGGGCGGCCTTCTCGACCAGGGCGCGCAGCGCGGCGAGGCTCAGTTCCATCTCGCTCGCCGATGGCGGCGCACTCTCGCGCGGACGGAAGAACGGCTCGCCCTCCTCCTCGTGCTCGCCCTCCACGATCTCCGCGACCGCGGCGCGGGCGTCGCCGGGCGCCCGTTCCGGGAATGGCTCGGCGGGCGCATCCTCGTACGGTTCTTCGTCGGTGTGCGGCTCGTCGCCGATCAGGTCGCGCAGAGCGGCGAGGCTGCGGTCGAAGGGGGCGTCGTCGTCCTCGCCTTCATCCTCGTCTTCATCGTCGCCTACGTTCTCGGCCGCGTCGATCTCGGCTTCGGCCTCCGGTTCGGGCGCGGCCTGCGCCAGCGCCTCCTCCCCGTCGTCATTCCGCTCGGGATGCGCAACGGTGCGCAGCGAGGCCATCGTGCGCTCGAACAGGTCGTCGTCCGCGTCGATCTCGGCTTTGGCCTCCGCCTCGCGGAGGTGCGGCATCAGGTCGACGACATCGTCCTCAGCCTCCTCGATGGCATCCTCGACGGCCGCGGGGCGATCGCCGCGCACGGCGTCGAGCAGCCCTTGCAGCGCTGCGATCCCGGCGTCGACGGTGTCCTCGTCCCGCGTCGCGTGCAGGTCGGCCGGAGGGGCCGCCAGCGGTCCGGGGCTGCTTTCCACATCCTTGGAGTGGCAGCGCGAGCAGCGATAGTGCGGGGCGATCGACAGGACCGGATAGCTGGGGCCGAAGCGCCGCTCCAGATCGCCGCGCGTCAGCAGCCCTTCGTGGCCGCAACTGCGGCAACGCATCAGTATGTCGACGTCGATGTCGCGAAGGAACAGGATCCCGGCCATGAGCGGCAGTATACGCGGCGCGCTCCGGCCGGGCTACCCCGGCAGTGTGAGCTGGTCCCCGTTCCCCGGACAGTTTTGCGGCTGGGATAAGCTTGGCTCAGGTCCGTGTCATGCCGCCAATCCGATCCCGGCCGGGATGCCCTGGTGGACCTCGGCCGGGGTTCTGCCGCCGAGCGCCGAATGCGGC
>DASPIO010000140.1:0-19421 GCA_035629155.1 Azospirillum sp.
GGCGAGGTCAACCTGTTCGCCAGCCGGATGAGCGAGATCACGCTCCAGCGCGCCATCAAGGGGGCGGTGACCCGCAACCAGAACGTCTCGGACCGGCTGGTCGCCGCCGTGTCCGACTATTTCCTCGCCATCGAGCAGGACATCACCCGCCGCTCCGTCGAGTTCGAGCGCGTGATCCGCGAGGGCGAGCGCGCGATCATCGCCATGGCGCTGTTCTCCATCCTGGGCGCGGTCGGCATCTTCATGTACATCGACCGCAACGTGGTGCGCCGGCTGCGCGTGCTGCAGGCGGCCATGGTCGCGCACGAGAGCGGCCACGCGGTGGCGATCCCCACGCGTGGACGCGACGAGATCGGCGACATGGCCCGCGCGCTGCAGTTCTTCGTCACCACCATCAAGGCGCGCGAGCACGACCTGCGGCAGAGCGAGCGGCGCCTGCGCACCATCCTGGAGCAGAGCCCCGTCGGCGTGTCGATCGGCCGCGCCGACGGCACCGTGGTCTTCGCCAACGCCCGCGCCGCCGAACTGGCCGGCGTGCCGCTGGAGCGCTTCGTCGGGCGTCGCCACACGCTGGCCCCGCCGGCCGTCACCATGGCGCCGGGGCCGCTGCTGATCCCGGCCGGCGAGGCCGGCGTCGTCGCCCGCGACGTCGAGGTGGCGGTCGACCGCCCGGACGGCGGCCGCGTGTGGGCGCTGCAAACCCTCCAGCGCACGGAGTTCGAGGGGCGCCCGGCCATCCTCGCCTGGAGCTACGACATCACCGAGCGCAAGGCGGCCGAGGAGGCGCTGCGCCAGGCCAAGGAGCAGGCCGAGGTCGCCGCACGCTCCAAATCCGAGTTCCTGGCGACCATGAGCCACGAGATCCGCACGCCGATGAACGGCGTGCTGGGCATGCTGGAGTTGATCGCGCTGACCCCGCTGAACGGCGAGCAGCGCACCCTGGTCACCACCGTGCGCGACAGCGCCACGGCGCTGCTGCGCATCATCGACGACATCCTCGATCTGTCGAAGATCGAGGCCGGCAAGCTCGACCTGGAGGAGCTGGACCTGTCGCCGCTGGAACTGGTGGAGGGGGTGGCCGACCTGCTGGCCCCGCAGGCCCACCAGAAGGAGCTGGCGCTGATCTGCCATGTCGACCCGGCGGTCCCGGCGGTGGTGCGCGGCGACCCCGGCCGCCTGCGGCAGATCCTGTTCAACCTCGCCGGCAACGCCATCAAGTTCACCGAACAGGGCCGCGTCCTCATCCGCACGCTGCCGGTGACCGGCGCCCCGCCGGGCCGCGTGCGCCTGCGCTTCGAGGTCGAGGACACCGGCATCGGCATAAGCGAGGAGGGGCAGGCCCGCCTGTTCCAGCCGTTCAGCCAAGCCGACAGCTCCACCACCCGGCGCTTCGGCGGCACGGGCCTGGGGCTGGCCATCTGCACGCGCATGATCGAGATGATGGGCGGGCGCATCGGCGTGCGCTCCGCGCCCGGCCACGGCTCCACATTCTGGTTCACCGTCGATCTGCCGATGGGTGATGGGCGCGCCGCCGTCGCGGACGACACCGACCTGGCCGGGCTGTCCATCGTCGTCGCCGACGGCGAGCCTGCCGAGCGCGCGGTCGTCGTCCGCTACCTCGCCGACAAGCGCGCGGCGGTGGCCGACGCCATCACCGCCGAGGAGGTGATGGAGTTCATCGAGCTGGCGCCGCCCGACATCCTGGTGCTGGCGTCGCGCCTGCCCGACGCCACGGCGGAGGAGTTGCTGACGCGCATCGCCGAAGCCGGCGAGCCGCCGCCGGCCCTGCTGCTGGTGGACGGGCGCGAGTCTTCGGGTACGGCCGAGACCCTGACCCGGCCGCTGCACCGCGATGCGCTGTACCGCAAGGTCGCGGTGCTGGCCGGGCGGGCGGCGCCGGAGACCGCCCAGCGCCCCGCCGAGGCCCACAAGCCCTGCCCTGCCCTGTCGCCGCCTTGTGCGGCAATGCCCGCGGGCGCCGCCATCCTGGTCGCCGAGGACCACCCGACCAACCAGCAGGTGGTGTTGCGCCAGCTCCGCCAGTTGGGGTTCGAGGCCGACCTCGCCGCCGACGGCATGGCGGCCCTGTCCGCGTGGCGCGCACGCCCCTACCGGCTGCTGATCACCGATTGCCACATGCCGCGCCTGGACGGCTACGAGCTGTCGCGGCAGATCCGCGCCGCCGAGCGGGAGGCCGGCGGCGGCCACATTCCCATCATCGCCATGACCGCCAACGCGCTGGCCGGCGAGATGGAGCGCTGCGTCGCGGCCGGCATGGACGACTATATCGCCAAGCCGGTGACGCTGAAGCAACTGGCATCCGCGCTCAACCGCTGGCTGGGCGAGGGCTCGGCCACGGCCCCGGCCGAGGCGCCCGCCGTCCCGCCCGAGACGGCGGCGCCGGTCCTCGATCTGGCGCACGTGCGCGCCACCTTCGGCGCCCTCGACGCCAACGCGGTGGAGATGCTGGGCTTCTTCATCGAGACGACGCAGCCGCTGCTGGATGAGGCGTCGGCGGCGCTGGCGCGCGGCGACCTGGAGGCCGCCCGCTCGGCAGCGCACGCCGCCGCGGGGGCGGCGCGCACCGCCGGGGCCACCGCCTTCGCCGCCGCCTGCTCGGACCTCGAACTGGCGATCCACCGGGGCGACGGGCAGGCGATCGAGCGCGGCCGGCGGGCCATGGCCGACCGCTTCCCGCCGCTCGTCGCGGCCATCCGCGATCTGGCGCCGGAACCGGCGGAGGTGGGGTGACGATGGGACGGACGGGACACAAACACAGTTTGTGCTTCCGGCTGGGTTGTCGGGCGGATGGACGTGCTCTAGTGTCAGCGGCGTGAGTGCGTTTACCATGAAATACACACCCGCCCTGGCAGCGGTCGGCCTCGCCCTCGGGGTCGGCCTGTCCGTGGACACGGCGTCACCGCTGGCCGCCGGCGCGGCCGGCCTGCTGGGTGCCGCCGCGCTGGGTGCCTGCGGCTGGTACGCCGAGGGGCAGCGCCGCCGCGCCGACCTGCTAGCCGCCGAGGTGGCGCGCCTGGAAGCGGTGCTCGCCGCCTCCCCGCAGGCGTGGTGCGGCTGGGACGCGGCCGGCGGCCGCACCACGGCGCCCGAGTTCGCCGGCATGCTCAACGCCGGCCTCATCGAACGGCCGGAGGATGTGGCGGCGGCGCTGGCCGAGGACGAGGGCAAGACCTTCCTGGCGGCGCTGGAGCGCATGCGCGCCGACGGGCGGCCCTTCACGCTGGAGGTCGGCATCGCCGACGGCCGGCGCCTCGTGCTCAGCGGCCGGCGGGGAAGGGCGGCCGAAGGCGGCGCGCCGCAGGACGTGCTGTGGCTGCGCGACGTCAGCACCGGCCACCGCGCCGCCGCCGCCGAGCTGGCCGCCAAGGCCGCGGCCGAGGGGGCGCTGGCCGAACTGCGCGTCACACTCGACGCGCTGCCGATGCCGGTGTGGATCCGCGACGGCAAGCTGCGGGTCGCGTGGTGCAACCGCGCCTACGCCCGCGCCGTGGATGCCACCCCCGAGCAGGCGGTCGCCCAGCAGCGCGAACTCTGTCCCGGCGACGCGGGACCCGAGCTGGCCGCCCGCGCGCGCGCCGGCGGCTTCGCGCAGTCGCAGGTCTGCCCGGTGGTGATCGGCAGCGACCGCCACGTGCTGGAGCTGACCGAGGCGCCGCTGCCGGTGGAGGGCGGCATGCTGATGGTCGGCTACGCGCTCGACCTCACGGCGCTGGAGGCGCTGCGCACCGACCTGAAGCGCCATCAGGCGGCGCACGCCGAGGTGCTGGAGCGGCTGGGCACCGCCATCGCCATGTTCGGCCCCGACCAGCGCATCACCTTCTTCAACCAGGCCTACGTCCGCCTGTGGGAGCTGGACGAGGCGTTCCTGCGCGCCGAGCCCACCCATTCCGAACTGCTGGAGGAGCTGCGGGCGCGCCGCAAGCTGCCGGAATACGCCGATTTCCAGAGCTTCAAGCGCGAGCGGCTGACCCGCTACGCGCACCTGATGGAGCCGGTGGAGGAGATGATGCACCTGCCCGACGGCACGACGCTGCGCGTGCTGGCGGCGCCCAACCCCATGGGCGGCATCATCACCATCATGGAGGACGTGACCAACACGCTGGCGCTGGAATCCTCCTACAACACGCTGATCGCCGTGCAGCAGGAGACGCTGGACAACCTCGCCGAGGGCATCGCGGTGTTCGGCGGCGACGGCCGGCTGAAGCTGTCCAACCCCGCCTTCGCCCGCATCTGGGACCTGCACGACGAGGATCTGCAGGGCGAGCCGCACATCGCCGACGCCTTCGAGAAGATGCGCCCGTTCCTGGAGGACGGCGGCGACTGGGAGGCGCTGAAGGAGGAGATGATCGGCGCCACGCTGGAGCGCGCCGTGCGCTCCGGCCGCCTCGAACGCGTGGATGGGTCGGTGGTGGAGTTCTCCACCGTGCCGCTGCCGGACGGGGCGGTGCTGAACAGCTACCTGGACGTCACCGACAGCGCCCGGCTGGAGCAGGCGCTGCGCGCCTCCAACGCCGCGCTTGAGGCAGCGGACGAGCTGAAGAGCGAGTTCATCGCCAACGTCTCGCACCATTTGAGGACACCGCTGAACGGCATCATCGGCTTCGCCGAGGTGCTGGCGAACCAGTACTTCGGCCCGCTCACGTCGCGCCAGCAGGAGTATGTGAAGGGCGTGCTGTCGGCCGGCGAGCGGCTCCTGTCGCTGATCGACGACGTGGTCGACCTGACCAGCATCGGCGCCGGCGTGCAGACGCTGGAGCACGCGCCGGTGGACGTGGCCGACCTGCTGGACTCGGTGGCCGGCCTGACGCGCGAGTGGGCGCGGCGGGAAGGTTTGAAGCTGGAGGTGGCGTCGCCCGCCGGCCTCGGCACCGTGGAGGGCGACGAAAAGCGTCTGAAGCAGGCGCTGTTCAACCTGGTGGTCAGCGCCATCCGCTCGCCGCCGCAGAGCGGGCGCGTCGTGCTGGCGGCGCACCGTGGCGACGGGGCGGTGGTGGTGAGCGTGGGCGACGGCACGGCCGCGCCCGACGACGCGCACGCCCCCGGCCGCTTCGACCGCGCCGACGCGCGCTCCAACGTGGCGCTCAGCCTGTCGCTGGTGAAGAACGTCATCGAACTGCACGGCGGCCGCATGGAGATGGACGAGACCTCGTCCCAGGGCCTGCGCGTGCGCTGCATCCTGCCGGTGGGGGCGCAGGTGGAGGGGTGATCCTCGCCACGCATTGCCCCACCGCAAACCCTCACACCGGCAGCACCACCGTCACCCGCAATCCCCCTTCCGCGCGGTTGGCCAGCGCCACGTCGCCGCCGTGGCCGCGCACGATGCTGCGCGCGGTGGACAGCCCCAGCCCCACCCCGCCGGTGTCGCGCGAGCGCGAGCGCTCCAGCCGGTAGAACGGCGCGAAGACCTTCTCGAACTCAGCTTCCGGGATGCCGGGGCCGTCGTCGTCGATCCGGATCCTGACCTGCCCGTCCTCCGGCGCGAGACTCACGCGGCACGTGCCGCCATAGGATATCGCGTTGTCCATCAGGTTGGCGAAGGCGCGGCGCAGGGCCACCGGGCGGCCGTCCACGGCGAAGTGGCCCGGCCCTTCGTAAGTCGCCGTATGGCCGGCGTCGACGCGGTCGTCGCACAGGCTTTGCAGGAGGTCGGCGAGATCGAGGGGGCCGCGCGGCTCGCGTTGCGCGTCCTCGCGCGCGAAGGCCAGCGTGGCGGTGATCATCGACTCCATCTCGTCGAGGTCCGCCAGCATCTTGCGCTGCATCTCCGGGTCGTCCACCAGCTCGGCGCGCAGGCGCAGGCGCGTCAGGGGGGTGCGCAGGTCGTGGCTGATGGCGGCCAGCATCTGCGTGCGGTCGGCGACGAAGCGGCGCAGCCGCTCCTGCATGCGGTTGAAGGCGCGGGTGGCGGCGCGCAGTTCCCTCGGTCCCGCCTCCGGCAGCGGGTCGGCCTCGCCGTCCACGCCCAGGCGCTCGGCCGCCACGGCGAAGCGGGCCAGGGGTGCCGTGAGCCGGCGCGCCGCCCACAGCGACAGCACGGCGATGACGCCGCCGATGGCGAACATCCACAGAACGAAGCGCACGAGGCGGAACGGTCCTTCCGCCGGGTCGCCGCCGGTGAAGCTGAGCCACGTGCCGTCGGTGAGCTGGACCGTGAGGCGCATGCGCGCCGACCAGTGCATCTCCTCCGGCATCGGCAGCACCCCCGGCTGGGGACCCACCAGCGGGCGCCGCACCTCGATGAAGACCGGGCGACGCGGATCGCCCAGCGCTTGGCGCAGGCGGCGGCGCAACGCCTCCACCGGGAAGCCGTCCTTCAGCTCGCCCAGGCGCGGCTGCGTCTCGCTCCACGTGACGCCCAGCACCGGATCGTCCAGCGCGCGCACCACGCGCGGCCGCTCACGCGGCGGCGTGCTCTCCACCAGTTGGACGATCGCCGTGACGCGCTCGATCAGCACGCGCGGCCCGTGCACCGGCGGCCCCTCGTGCCGGTCGGTGACATAGACCAGCGCGCTGATCGCCTGGGTCAGCAGCAGCGCCAGGACCACCGTCAGGGCGGTGCGCGCGGCGATGCTGTCGGGCAGGAAGCGGCGCATCAGGGCCCCACCGTCACCGGTGCCGTGAACAGGTAGCCGCCGCCGCGCACCGTCTTGATCAACGTGGGATCGGCCGGGTCGGGTTCGATCTTGCGGCGCAGGCGGCTGACCTGCACATCGATGGAGCGGTCGAAGGGCACGGCGGCGCGCCCGCGCGCGAGATCAAGCAGTTGGTCGCGGGTCAGCACGCGCTGGGGATGCTCGACGAAGGCGACCAGCAGGTCGTACTCGCCGGCCGAAAGCTGCACCAGCACGCCGTCGGGCGAGCGCAGCTCGCGCTTGGCGACGTCGAGCGACCAGCCCTCGAAGCGCAGCACCTTGGCCGCCGCCTCGCCGCCCACCGCCTGCGGCGCCGCCACCCGGCGCAGCACCGCCTTGATGCGGGCCAGCAGCTCGCGCGGGCTGAACGGTTTGGCGAGGTAGTCGTCCGCCCCCATCTCCAGCCCGATGATGCGGTCGGTCTCCTCGCCCATCGCCGTCAGCATGACGATGGGGATGGCGGCCGTGGCCGAGCCGGCGCGCAGGCGCCGGCACAGGCTCAACCCATCCTCGCCCGGCAGCATGAGGTCGAGGACGATGAGGTCGACGCGCGCGGCCTCCAGCGTTTTCAGCATCTCCGCCCCGTCGCGGGCGGTGGAGACGCGGTAGCCGTGCCTGGTCAGGAACTGGGACGTGAGGTTGCGGATTTCCCGGTCGTCGTCGACCACGAGAAGATGCGGCGTGCGGTCCATGCTGATCCCCCTTGCGAGCCCCATGATCGGACGCGGCGGCCCGGCGGTTAAGGGGAAAAGTGTTACGGCGCGTTACCTGGGCGCCGGCTGTTACACAGCGTTACCAAACACCGCCCCGCCGGACATAAAGCGGCAAAGCTCGGGGCGCACCTTGGGGCCATCGGAACACGTACCGAACCCAAGAGGAGAGCCTCCATGAAACGCGCACTGATCATCACCGCCGTCGCGGTCGCCGGTCTGGCCGTGGCTGCGCCGGTCGTCGCGCAGCAGTTCGGCCCCGGCGAAGGCCGCGGCCCGGGCATGCACCGCATGCACGGCGGCATGATGGGCGGCGGCCCGATGAATTTCGGCCGCATGTGCGAGAACCAGGACGCCCGTCTGGCCGGCATGCTGGCCTACGCCGAGAAGCGCCTGAAGATCACCGACGCGCAGAAGCCGGCCTGGACCAAGCTCGCCACCGCCGCGCAGGACAGCCAGAAGCCGCTGGAAGCCCTGTGCGCCAAGTACAAGGACCAGCCGCTGCCGACCACGCTGCCCGACCGGCTGGAGCGCATGGGCGACATGATGTCGGCCCGCGTCACGCAGTTCCAGCAGCTCCGTCCGCTGGTCGTCGACCTCTACAACCAGCTCTCGCCCGAGCAGAAGAAGGTGGCCGACGCGTTCATGCAGCACCGCGGCCGCGGCTTCGGCCCCGGCGGCATGGGTGGCGGCATGGGCGGCATGGGTGGCGGCCCCGGTGGTCCGGGCTTCGGGCCGGGCGGCCAGGGCGGTCCCGGTCAGGGCGCCGGCCCGCGCGGCGGCTGACCCCCTCTCTCCCGCAAGCCTCCACTTCCTCGCCTCGCGGGCCGCTCCGGCGGCCCGCTTTTTTTGCGTGCGGGCGCCGGCTTCTGCGACCTTCGGCGCGTTGACGACGGACGTCCCACGCGCCCACGATGGGGGTGTCGGCGGACGGAGGCGGCCATGTTCGACGGGCTGGACGGACGCGATACGAACACACGCGAGCGCATCGTCACGCTGGCGCGCAGCTATCTGGGCGTGCCGTACCGCTGGGGCGGACGCACCCGCCGGGGCATGGACGGCACGGGCTTCGTCTCCGTCGTCTACGCCGCTGCCCTGCCGCACCGCCGCGCGCGCTTCATGGCGCTGGACGCCGAATCCCTGATGGACTCCGGTCTGTTCGAGCCGGTGGCGGAACCGCTGCCCGGCGACCTCGTCCTCTTCCCACAGGACCGGCACACCCCGAACCACGTCGCCATCGTCGTGGACGGCGACGGCTTCATCGGCGCGCAGAGCGCCACCGGCGTGGCGCTCGCCTCCTACCGCCGGGGCTGGTGGGCGGAACGGCCCGTGCGCCTGTTCCGCCGCTGCGCGGATCTGGCGTAGGGAGCGTTACGCCCCCGGAACGCCCTTGCTGGTGGAATACTCGAAGTGCAGCGCCTCGCCCGGGTGGACCAGCGGGTGGATGGCGTGCGCCGCCTGCGCCGCCTCGGCAAAGCCGCAGAGGATCAGCTTCAGCTTGCCCGGATACGTGGCGATGTCGCCGATGGCGTAGACGCCCGGCGCGCTGGTGGCGTAGGTCGGCGGCGTCACCGTGATGTGGCTGCGCTCCAGGTCCAGGCCCCACTCGGCGATCGGCCCCAGGTTCATGGACAGGCCGAAGAAGGCCAGCAGCGCGTCGGCCGGCAGGGCCTTCTCCTCGCCCTCCAGCGTGGCGACGCGCACGGCGGTGAGTTGCCCGTCGGCGCCGTCGAGGCCGGAGAGCTGGTAGGGCACCACCATCTCCACCCGGCCGTCGCGCACCAGCGCGTCCATGCGCGCCACGCTTTCCGGGGCGGCGCGGAACTTCGGCCGGCGGTGCACGACGTAGACCTTCTCGGCGACGTCGGCCAGCGACAGCGTCCAGTCCACCGCCGAGTCGCCGCCGCCGGCGATCACCACGCGCTTGCCGGCGAAGTCCTGTCGGCGGCGCACCATGTAGAAGACCGACGTGCCCTCGAACTTCTCCAGTCCGTCCAGCGGCGGGCGGTTGGGGCCGAAGGCGCCAACGCCGGCGGCGATGATCACCGCCTGCGCGTCGATCTTCGTGCCGATGTTCGTTTCGACCAGCCAACGGCCCTCGTCCGTGCGGGTCAGCTTCTCGACCTGCTGGGCCAGGTGGTAGGTGGGCGCGAAGGGGGCGGCCTGCTGCGCCAGCTTGTCGATCAGGTCGGCCGCGTCGACCGAGGGGTGGCCGGGGATGTCGTAGATCGGCTTTTCCGGATAAAGCGCGGCGCACTGGCCGCCCACCATGTCGAGCGCGTCGACGACGTGGCAGCTCATCTTCAGCATGCCGCATTCGAAGATGGCGAACAGGCCGACGGGGCCGGCCCCGATGATGGCGACATCGGTGCGGTGAAGGGTGGCCGACATGGGAACTCCGGTGCTGTCTGATGTGGGCGCGGGATGGGATGCCCCCTTGATGTCCCGTTTTGCGCCCCCGATCAACCCCAAGCGCGACAACCCACCCCCGCACGGCCGCGTCCATGCTGTGACAAATTGTCTAAATTTTTCGCAATGTTTGTCTTGGCTACCCCGATTGGCCGTATAGATAATGGTGAAACGGTGGGGTGGGCCTCCGCCGCGCCGGTCCGGGAACGCCGCCATGAAAGAACTGCGCTGCCTCGTCTTCACCGAACAGGAAGTCGTCCGCGCCGTGCTGGACCGCCGCCGCAAGCGGCGTGAGGCGCTGCCTCAGGGCACGGTGCGCGGCGTGACGTACGACGACCATGACGGCGTGTGCACCACCATCCAGGTCATCGACGACTACGGCCAGGACCAGTCGATGACGTTGGGCGAGGCGGAGGTGGCGGCGGCGCTGGTCGGGCACTGCATGGGCCGCAAGATCCCGCTGCCGGTCGAGTCCGACAAGTGCCTGCACCTGATCAACGGCGCGCTGACGCTGATGATCACCATGAACTTCAACAAGCCGCCCCGGCTGGTGACCGACCACCACGAGGACAAGCCGGCGCAGCGCTCCCCCCGCATGATGCGCGTCGCCGTGTAAGCCGATCCCGTTGTCACCCATTCCCGGCTTGCGGGGCGGCCCGACGTTCGCCCACAATCCGGCCCCATGGCCCAGCTTCCGACACGCATATCCCTCCCCCTCGCCGACGAGGCCGCCACCTCGGCGCTCGCCCGCCGCCTTGCGCCGCACCTGCGGCGCGGCGACGTGGTGACGCTGCCGGGCGACCTGGGCGCCGGCAAGACCTCCTTCGCCCGCGCCGTCATCCGCGCGCTGAGCGGCGAGGAGGTCGAGGTGCCCTCCCCCACCTTCACGCTCGTGCAGACCTATGACACCGATGCCGGAACCATCTGGCATTTCGACCTCTACCGCCTGTCCGGCCCCGACGAGGTGGTCGAGCTGGGGTGGGAGGAAGCCGCCGACGGCATCGCCCTCGTTGAGTGGCCGGAACGGTTGGGCCCGCTCACCCCGCCCGACCGGCTGGAACTGGCGCTGCGGATGGCCGGCACAGCGGACGCGCGGCGGGCCGAGCTGAAGGGCCATGGCACCTGGGCGGCGCGCCTCGCCGGGATGGCGTTGCCGTGAGCCAAATTCGGACAAGCGACCGCAACGCGCGGATCATCGCCTTCCTCGGCCAGCACGGCCTGGGTGACGCGACGCGGGTGCCGCTGGCCGGCGACGCCTCGGCGCGCCGGTACGAACGCATCGTGCGCCCGGACGGCACGCGGCTGATCCTCATGGACACGCCGGTGCCCGGCCACGACCTCGTGCCCTTCATGGCGATCGGCGGCGCGCTGGCCGGGCTCGGCCTCTCGGTGCCGGAGGTCGTCGCCGCCGACACGGCGGCCGGGCTGGCGCTGCTGGAGGACTTCGGCGACGACACCGTCTCCCGCCTGCTGGCGGACGGCGAGGACGCGGAGGGCCTGTACGAACTGGCCACCGACGTGCTGGTCGAACTGCACCGCCGTTTTCGCCCCGAACAGGCGGCGGCGCTGGACCTGCCGGTCTACGACGCGCCGCTGTTCGTCGAGCAGGTCATGCTGTTCGCCGACGTCTACGTCCCGGTCGCCACCGGCCAACCCTTGGCGGAGGCCGATCGTTCCGCCCTGCGCGCGACCTGGGAAGCGGTGGTCCCGGAGGCCTGCGCCGGGCCGCGGTCGCTGCTGCTGCGCGACTACCACGTCGACAACCTGATGCGCCTGCCGCGTCCGGGCGTGGCGGCGGGCGGGCTGCTGGACTTCCAGAACGCCGGGCTGGGGCCGGTCGCCTACGACCTCGTTTCCCTGCTGGAGGACGCCCGGCGCGACGTGCCGGCCGAGCGCGCCGAGCGCATGGTCGCGCGCTATCTGGCCGCCTTCCCGGATATCGACGCGGCGGCGTTCCGCCGCTCCTACGCCGTGCTGGGGGCGGTGCGGCACACGCGCATCGTCGCCGTCTTCGCCCGCCTCGCCCTTCAAGAACGGCGGCGCGGCTACCTCGTCCATCTGCCGCGGGTCTGGCGCCTTCTGGAGGTGCTGCTCGCCAAGCCGGAGCTGGCCCCCGTGCGGGCGTGGTTCGACCGCCACCTGCCGCCCGGAACCCGCGCCGATTTTATCATTCCGGAGCCGGATTGATGCCGAAGAAGACTGGTATACCGAACCGGGCGATGGTGCTGGCCGCGGGCCTTGGCCTGCGCATGCGCCCGCTCACCCTGCACATGCCCAAGCCGCTGCTGCCGGTGGGTGGCAAGCCGATGCTGGACCACGCGTTGGACCGGCTGGCCGAGACCGGCGTCGACACCGCCGTGGTCAACGCGCACTACAAGGGCGAGATGATCGCCGCCCACCTGAAGGGCCGCAGGAAGCCGAAGATCGTCCTGTCGCCCGAGGATTCGCTGCTGGAGACCGGCGGCGGCGTGAAGAAGGCGCTGCCGCACCTGGGCAGCGAACCATTCTACGTGGTGAACGCCGACATCCTGTGGCTGGACGGGCCGACCCCGGCGCTGCGCCGCCTCGCCGCGCACTGGCGGCCGGACGAGATGGACGCGCTCCTGCTGCTGATGGCGACGACGCGGGCCGTGGGGTACGAGGGGCGCGGCGACTACCACATGGACCCGCTGGGCCGGCTGACCCGGCGGGCGGAAAGCGAGATCGCCCCCTTCGTCTTCGCCGGGGTGCAGATCGTGAAGCCCGAGCTGTGGAAGGACGCGCCGGACGGCGCCTTCTCCACCAACCGGCTGTGGGACCGCGCGCAGGAGGCCGGGCGCCTGTACGGGCTGGCGCACGACGGGCCGTGGTTCCACGTCGGCACGCCGGACGCGCTGCAGGAATCCGAGGAACTGCTTGCGCGCGGCGGTGTGCGCTGGGTCTGGCCGTGAGTCGGGCGGCCACCAACGTCTACACGATCCCGGCCGGCGCGCCGTTCGTCGACACGCTGGCCGCCGGCATCGCCGCGCGCCTGGGCGACGACCCGCTGTCCCTCGCGGCCGCCACCGTCCTGCTGCCCACGCGGCGCGCCTGCCGCAGCTTGCGGGAGGCGTTCCTGCGCCGCTCCGGCGGGCGACCGATGCTGCTGCCGCGCTTCAGCCCGCTGGGCGACATCGACGCCGACGCGCTGTCGCTGACCGCCGAGGAACTGCCGGGCCTCGCCGGCGCGCTCGACCTGCCGGAGAAGATTGACGGGCTGAAGCGGCAACTGCTGCTCGCCGAGGCGGTGCTGAAGGCGCCCGGCTTCGCCGCCACCCTGCCGCAGGCCGTCCGCCTCGGCGCCGACCTCGGGCGCCTCATAGACCAGGTGCAAACCGAACGGCTCAAGTTCAATTCCCTGAACCGCCTCGTTCCCGACGACTACGCGGCGCACTGGCAGGACACGCTGAAGTTCCTGACTATCATCACGGAGTTCTGGCCGGGCATCCTGGACGAGCGGGGCCTGATCGACCCGGCGGCACACCGCAACGCCGTGCTGGAGACGCAGGCGCGGGTGTGGGAGCGGCAGCCGCCGGATGGGCCGGTGATCGCCGCCGGCTCCACCGGCTCCATTCCCGCCACGGCCGACCTGCTGGCGGTGGTCGCGGGCATGCCGAACGGCGCCCTGGTGCTGCCCGGCCTGGACCAGGACTGCGACGATGAGACGTGGGAGGCCATCCGCCACGACGAGGCGCACCCCCAGCACGGCCTCGCCCTGCTGCTCGGCAAGCTTGAACTGGACCGCCGATCGGTCCGCCCGTGGAACGATGCCGGCGACCCGCGCGCGGCGCGCGCCCGCCTGATCGGCGAGGCAATGCGCCCGGCCGCGACGACGGAAAGCTGGCGGGCGCTGGAGGGGCTGGACGACACGGCGCTGGCCGGGCTGATGCGCATCGACGCGCCGCACCCGGAGGAAGAGGCGAACGCCATCGCGCTGCTGATGCGCCACACGCTGGAGACGCCGGAGAAGACGGCGGCGCTGGTCACGCCCGACCGCGCGCTGGCGCGGCGTGTCGCCATGGCGCTGAAGCGCTGGGGCGTGGAGGTCGACGATTCCGCCGGCCGGCCGCTGGCCGACACCGCCGCCGGCACCTACCTGCGCCTGACGGCCGAACTGGCGGCGCGGCGCGCCCACCCGCTGGACCTGCTGGCGCTGGCCAAGCACCCGCTGGCCGCCGGCGGGCAGGCGCCGGCCGACTTCCGCACCGACGCGCGCGCGCTGGAACGCGCCGTGCTGCGCGGCCCGCGCCCGGCCGAGGGCTTCGACGGACTGGTCCAGGCGCTGAAGGCGGCCGAGGACGAACGTTTCCCCCACCCGGAGCAGCGCGATTACCTGATCGACTGGGTCGAGCGGCTGGGCACGCTGGCCCGCCCGTTCCTGGAGGCGATGGCCGGCACGGCACCGCTGAAGGACCTCGTGGACGCGCACGTCCGCTTCGCCGAAGCGCTCGCCCGCACCCCCGACGAATGGGGCGACGCGCGGCTCTGGCGCCACGACGACGGCGAAGCCGCGGCCGCCCTCATCGACGAGCTGCGCCGCGCGGCTGATGGCTTCGTTGACGTTCCAGGCCCGGAATATCCGGCCCTGTTCGAGGCGTTGATGGCCGGGCGCGCGGTCCGCCCGCGCTTCGGCCTGCACCCGCGCCTCGCCATCCTGGGGCCGCTCGAAGCGCGCCTGCAGCACTACGACCGCATGATCCTCGGCGGGCTGAACGAGGGCACGTGGCCGCCGGAGCCGGCCGCCGACCCGTGGATGTCCCGCCCCATGCGCAAGGCCTTCGGCCTGCCCAGCCCGGAACGGCTGATCGGCCTGTCGGCGCACGACTTCGCCCAGGCCTGCGGCGCGCCGGAGGTGGTGCTGACGCGCGCCGAGCGGGTGGAGGGCACCCCCACCGTGCCGTCGCGCTGGCTGTTGCGGCTGGAAACGGTGCTTAAGGCGCTGCGCCTGGAAGGGCGGATCGATTTGGAGGGGGAGCCCTGGCTGGCCTGGGCGCGATCGCTCGACGAGCCGGACGCCGTGCAGCCGGTGGCGCCGCCCGAGCCGCGCCCGCCGGTCTCCGCCCGCCCGCGCCGCCTGTCCGTCACCCGCGTGGAGACGTGGATGCGCGACCCCTACGCCATCTACGCCCGCTCCATCCTGCGCCTGAACAAGCTCGACCCCATCGCCGCCGACCCCGGTGCCGCCGAGCGCGGCCAGTTCATCCACCAGGCCCTCGACGCGTTCGTGAAGCGGCACCCGAACTTGCTGCCGGAGAACGCGGTGGCGGACCTGCTGGACCTCGGCCGGCGAAGCTTCGGGCCACTGCTGGACACGCACCCCGACGTGCGCGCCTTCTGGTGGCCACGCTTCGAGCGCATCGCCGCGTGGTTCGTGGCGCTGGAGCGCAAGCGCCGGCACACCGTAAAACCGCTGGCGACCGAGGTGAGGGGCGCGCTGGAGCTGCACGGCCCCGCCGGCCCCTTCACGCTGACCGCCACGGCCGACCGCATCGACCGCGACGGCAAGGAAAACGGCTTGGTGATCATCGACTACAAGACCGGCACGCCGCCCTCCGCCCGCGAGATCGAACTGGGCTTCGCCCCGCAGTTGCCGCTTGAGGCCGCCATCGCCGAGGCCGGTGGTTTCGAACACGTAACGGCTGGCCCGGTGTCCGCCGTCGCCTTCTGGCGCCTGTCCGGCGGCGACCCGGCCGGCGAGGAGAAGCCGGTGAAGGGCGACGTCGCCACACTGGCGGCCGAGGCGCGCGCGGGCCTGGAGGAGCTGATCCGCGCCTTCGACGACCCGGCCACCCCCTACCGCTCCTGCCCGCGCCCGGCGATGGCGCCGCGCTACACCGACTACGCGCACCTCGCCCGCGTCCAGGAATGGTCCGCCGGCGGTGGAGGTGGCGAATGAGCCTCACCGATCTTTCTTCTTCCGAAGGGCCGTCCCCCGACCGTCCCCTCGACCCGAACGTGCTGCAGCGGCGTGCCTCGGACCCGGAGGCGTCGGTGTGGGTCGGCGCGTCGGCCGGATCGGGCAAGACCAAGGTGCTGACCGACCGCGTGCTGCGCCTGATGCTGGCCGGCACGCCGCCCGCGCGCATCCTGTGCCTGACCTTCACCAAGGCGGCGGCGGCGGAGATGTCCATCCGCATCAACCGCACGCTGGGCCGCTGGGCGACGCTGCCCGACGATGCGCTGACCGACGCCCTCTACGACCTGTGCGGCGCCATGCCGTCGCAGGAGACGCGCACCGCCGCGCGCCGGCTGTTCGCCCGCGTGGTGGACTGCCCCGGCGGCATGAAGATCCAGACGATCCACGCCTTCTGCCAGTCGCTGCTGCGCCGCTTCCCCATCGAGGCCGGGCTGGTCCCGCATTTCGAGGTGATGGACGACCGCACCTCCGCCGGCCTGCTGGTGGAGGCGCGCGACGCCGTGCTGCACGCGGGCCGGCAGGAGGGCGCCGAACTGGGCAAGGCGCTGGCCCGCCTGACGGCCGAGCTGAACGCCGAGGAGTTCGCCGGCCTGATGGCCGAGCTGGCGACCGAGCGCGGGCGCATCGCCCGCATCCTGCTCGAGCACGGCGGCCTGCACGCCACCATCGCCGCCGTGCACGAGGCGCTGGGCGTGCCGCCCGGCGAGACGGAAGCGAGCATCCTGAAGGAAGCCTGCGCCGACGACGCGCTGGACCTGCCGACGCTGCGCGAGGCGTGCACGGCGCTCAGCGGCGGCACCGCCACCGACCAGGAGCGCGGCATCGGCATCCAGCAATGGCTGGACGCCGCCGGGTCGCGCGTCACCGCCTTCCACGCCTACGTCCGCCTGTTCCTCACCGCCGACGGCGCGCCGCGCAAGACGCTGATGACTAGGAAGCCGGCGACCTCCTTCCCCCATGCGCTGAGGGCGCTGGAGGAAGAGGCATCGCGGCTCGTTACGCTGATGGAACGGGTGAAGGCGGCCGGTGTCGCGGCCTCCACCACGGCGCTGCTGACGCTGGCCGACGCGCTGCTGAAGGCTTACGAGGCGCGCAAGCGGGCGCGGGCGCTGCTGGACTATGAAGACCTCATCCTGTTCGCCCACGATCTGCTGAAGGGCGACGGGCGGGTGCCGTGGGTGCTGTTCAAGCTGGACGGCGGCCTGGACCACATTCTGATCGACGAGGCGCAGGACACCAACCCCGAGCAGTGGCAGGTGGTGTCGGCCATCGCCGAGGAGTTCTTCGCCGGGCTGGGTGCGCGCGAGGCGCAGGGCGTCACCCGCACGGTCTTCGCCGTGGGCGACGAGAAGCAGTCGATCTTCAGCTTCCAGCGCGCCGATCCGGCCGAATTCGCGCGGATGCGCCGCCATTTCCAGACGCGCGCCGAGGCGGCCGGGAAGACCTGGGTGCCGGTCGACCTGGACATCTCCTTCCGCTCCACCGCCGCCGTGCTGCAGGCGGTGGACGCGGTGTTCCAGCATGATACCGCCAAAGACGGTGTCGCTTCCGAAACGAACCCGGTGATCCGCCACCGCGCCTTCCGCCGCGGGCACGCCGGTCTGGTCGAGCTGTGGCCGCCGGTGAAGCCGCTGGAGGCCGCCGACCCGCCCGCCTGGGCGCCGCCGGTGGCGCGCGAGGCCGCCGACTCGCCGTCGGCCCGTCTGGCCGCCGTGATCGCCGACACCATCCGCGACTGGCTGGCGCGCGGCGAGACGCTGCAGGCCCGTGGCCGCGCCATCCAGCCGGGCGACGTCATGGTGCTGGTGCGCCGCCGCACGGGCTTCGTCACCGAACTGGTGCGGGCGCTGAAGGACCGCGCCGTGCCGGTGGCCGGCGTCGACCGCATGGTGCTGACCGAGCAGCTCGCCGTCATGGACCTGATGGCGCTGGCCGACTTCCTGCTGCTGCCGGAGGACGACCTGACGCTCGCCACGGTGCTGAAAGGGCCGCTGATCGGCCTGACCGAGGACGAGCTGTTCGCCCTGGCGCACGGCCGGCGCGGTGCGCTGTGGCGCGCCCTGGTGGCGAAGGCGGAGGAGGACGCGGCCTACCGCCCAGCCCGCAAGTACCTGGGCGAACTGCTGGCGCGCACCGACTTCGTCGCCCCCTACGAGCTGTTCGCCGGCGTCCTCAGCTCCCCCTGCCCGGCCGACGTGCGCAGCGGCCGGCGCGCCGTGCTGCGCCGCCTGGGACCGGACGCGCAGGACCCGCTGGACGAGTTCCTGGCCGTCTGTCTCGCTTTCGAAAAGACCGAAGCACCGTCGATGCAGCGCTTCCTCGCCTGGCTCGCCGCCAGCGAGGCGGAGATCAAGCGCGAGCTGGAGCAGGGCGGCGGTTCCGTGCGCATCATGACCGTGCACGGCTCCAAGGGGTTGCAGGCCCCCATCGTCTTCCTGCCCGACACCATGGGCACGCCGACGCAGAGCCCGTCCATCCTGTGGCCGGACGGCGACGCCAGGGTGCCGCTGTTCGCCGCGCGCCGCACCCAGGAGGACGCGCTGTGCGCCGAGGCGCGCGCCCGCGCCAACCGGCGCCGCGACCAGGAATACCGCCGCCTGCTCTACGTGGCGCTCACCCGCGCCGAGGACCGCCTCTACGTCTGCGGCTGGCAGGGCCGCAAGGAGCCGGGCGAGGGTTGCTGGTACCGCCTCGTCGAGGAGGCGATGAAGGACATCGGCGCACCGCAGGAGTTCGACTTCACCGCGCTCTGCCCGCAGGGGTGGAGCGGTCCGGGCTGGCGGCTGGCCGACGTGCAGACGGTGCTGGCCCGCGACGATGGCGCCGCACTCGGCCACGGCGGCGCCGTGCACGAACTGCCGCCCTGGGGCACGGCGCCCGCGCCCATGGAGCCCGAACCCTCGCGCCCGCTCACCCCGTCCCGGCCGGAAGGGGCGGAGCCGGCGGTGCGCTCGCCGCTGGGCGAGGACGACGGCGCCCGCTTCAAGCGCGGCAACCTCGTGCACCGGTTGCTGCAGACGCTGCCCGAGCTGCGGCCCGAGGCGCGCGCCGCCGCCTGCAGCACATTCCTGGCCCGCCCGGCGCACACGCTGACGCCGGAGCAGCAGGACGAGATCGCACGCGAAACGATGGCCGTGCTGGAAAACCTGGAGTTCGCCCATCTGTTCGCGCCGGGCTCCCGCGCCGAGGTGCCGGTGGTGGGCGTGGTCCAGGGGCGCGCGCTGTCGGGCCAGATCGACCGGCTGATGGTGACCGAGGAGGCGGTGTGGATCGTCGATTACAAGACCAACCGCCCGCCGCCGCGCGAGCTGGCCGCCGTGCCGGCGATCTACCTGCGGCAGATGGCGGCCTACCGGGCGGCCCTGCAGGCCGTCTACCCCGGCCGGACGGTGCGGTGCGTGCTGCTTTGGACGGACGGCCCGTTCCTGATGGATCTGCCCATGGAACTTATGGAAGGGCCGCGGGTTTCCGTTCCGGACGAGAGCGCGTGACCGGCGGCTTGACCGCCACCATGCGAACACCATAAATTTTCGCGTTCCCCACGTCGGGGGTGGCCGGGACGAGTGGCCCGGCGAAGCGGCCACGCCCCCGATTTACGCAAGAGGCACCATGAGCAGCACCATCAAGGTCACCGACGCTAGCTTCGACGCGGACGTCCTCAAGGCGCCCGGTCCCGTCCTGGTCGATTTCTGGGCGGAGTGGTGCGGCCCCTGC
>DASPIO010000141.1:0-25891 GCA_035629155.1 Azospirillum sp.
CAGCAGCTTCAGCATCTTGCGCCGCTCGATCGACATGCTCTCCGGCATGGTCAGGATCAGCTTGTAGCCCTTGGCGGCGGCGACGAAGGCCAGCGCGATGCCGGTGTTGCCCGACGTCGGCTCGACCAGCGTGGACGTGCCCGGCGTGATCTTGCCCTCGCGCTCGGCGGCCTCGATCATGGCGAGGCCGATGCGGTCCTTGACGCTGGCGAGCGGGTTGAAGAATTCCAGCTTGCCGACGATCTGCGCCGTCACCCCGACCTCCTCGGCCAGGCGCTTCACGCGCACGAGCGGGGTGGCGCCGATGGTGTCGACGATGCTGTCGTAGATCCTGCCGCGGAACTCGGGACCGGACATTGATTTTACCTCCCGATTGCGTTGAATTTGTGCGTTTCACACGTTCTTATCGAGACTAGCCGCAAGGACCTTCGAATCAAATGGTAAAGTCGATGCGGTCCTCGGTTTCGCTTTCCACGCCGGCGGCGCGGGCGCGCATGCAGAGATCCTCGATCGTCACCGATTCGAGGCGCTTCATGCAGTCCTCCTGCAGCTCGGTCCACAGCGGGCGCACCACCTTGTGGCCGAGGATGGAGCCGGCCGGTTCCTCGATGGGGTCGCTGGCCGTCTCCATGGCGCGCACGACGCGCACGATCTCGCCGATGGTGATGCGCCGCCGCTCGCGGGCGAGGCGATAGCCGCCGCGGGGGCCGCGCACGCCGGCCAGGATGCCTTCCCGCACCAACTGCTGGAGAACCTGTTCGAGGTAGCGTTTGGGGATGCCCTGCCGGCGGGTGATCTCGCCCGACTGCACGGGCTCGGTGCCTGCGTTGTAGGCGATGTCCAGAACCGCCTCGATGGCGAACATCAGCTTCTTGGAGATGCGCAGCATGGATCCGCTTCCTGGCTGAATTGGCCCGTCGAACCGAAACCGCCCGCCCCCCGCGCGCTGTCGGGCAGGGTGGCGGCCTCGCTCCAGGCGATGCGCTCGTAACGCGCGATGACGAGCTGGGCGATGCGCTGCCCGCGCTCGATGGTGAAGGTCTGGTCACCGTGGTTGATCAGGATGACGCCGATCTCGCCACGGTAATCCGCGTCGACGGTGCCGGGGCTGTTGAGCACCGTCACGCCATGCTTGAGCGCAAGGCCGGAGCGCGGGCGCACCTGCGCCTCGTACCCCTCGGGCAGTGCCACGGACACGCCGGTCGGCACCAGCGCGCGGGCACCCGGCGCCAGCACCAGCGGCCCGGCCACGGCCGCCTGGAGGTCCAGGCCGGCGGCGTGCTCGGTCGCGTAGGCCGGAAGCGGAAGCCCCTCGGCGTGCGGCAGGCGGACGATGGGGATGCTGACGGTCACGCGGTTTTCCCCTGGAAGTGGGCGGATATCGTTTCGGTGAGGCGCTGGGCGACGGCGTCCTTGCCCATGCGCGGCCAGTCCTCGACGCCGTCGGCGCGGATGAGGTGGACGGCGTTGTCGTCGCCGCCGAAGGTGGTGGTGCCCAGGGACACGTCGTTGGCGACGATCCAGTCGCAGCCCTTGCGGGCGCGTTTGGCGCGCGCGTACTCCACCACGTCGCCGGTCTCGGCCGCGAAGCCGACGACCAGCGCCGGGCGCAGCGCCCCGGACCCGGCGATGGTGGCGAGGATGTCGGGATTTTCGGTCAGTTCCAGGGCCGGCGGGGCGTTGCCGTCCTTCTTCAGCTTGCGCTCCGACTCGCCCTTCACGCGCCAGTCGGCGACGGCGGCGGCGAAGACGGCGATATCCGACGGCAAGGCCTCCATGCAGGCCTTCAGCATCTCGCGCGCACTCTCGATGTGCACCACGGTGCAGCCCGCGGGATCGGGGAGCCGTGTCGGCCCGCTGACCAGCGTCACCTCGGCGCCCAGTTTCGCCAGCGCCGCCGCGATGGCGTGCCCCTGCTTGCCGGACGAACGGTTGGCGATGTAGCGCACGGGGTCGATCGGTTCGTGCGTCGGCCCGCTGGTGACCAGCGCGCGCTTGCCGGCCAGCGGTTTCGGAGCGGCCTGCCCGGCGAAATGCACGGCAATGGCGTCGACGATCTCCATCGGCTCGGCCATGCGGCCGGGGCCGAACTCGCCGCAGGCCATGTCGCCGTCGTTGGGGCCGACGCGGGTGACGCCGCGCTGTTCCAAGAGCGCCATGTTGGCCTGCGTGGCCGGGTGCAGCCACATGCGCACGTTCATGGCCGGCGCCACCAGCACCGGCTTGTCGGTGGCGAGCAGGGCCGTCGCCGCCAGATCGTCGGCCATGCCGGCGGCCATGCGCGCCAGCAGGTTGGCGGTGGCCGGCGCCACCACGACGAGGTCCGCGCTGCGCGAAAGCTGGATGTGCCCCATTTCCGATTCGTCGGTCAGCGACCACAGGTCCTGGTAGACCGTGTCCTCGGTCAGGGCCTGCACCGACAAGGGCGTGACGAACTGCGCGCCGGCCCTGGTGAGGATGGCGCGCACGGCGCATCCCCGCTCGCGCAGGCGGCGGATCAGCTCCAGGCTCTTGTACGCCGCGATGCCGCCGGCGATGACGAGCAGCACGCGCTTTCCGGCCAGATGGGCGTGATCGGTCACGGGGATGCCTCGGGCGCTTGCGCAGTTGAACTTGTAGAATTCAGATATTCCAACGCGGCGCCCGCGACAAGCGCCACGACGCACTTCCGCGTTTCGGACAAGCGGCGCCGGCCGAATGTGACGGCGCTGTGAAAAGCTCCGCCCCGCTCGCGTGGTTCACCGCTGGCGCGGCGGCAAGGAACACCGTATTTTGCGTCTTAGCCATCGCCATCCGCGGACCATCATGGTTTCCGGCACCACCACCGTCCTGCTCGTCGAAGACACGCCGTCGCTGGCGCGGGTCTATGCCGAGTATTTGAAGAGGGAGGCGTACACCGTCGTCCCGGTCGAGACCGGTGCCGCGGCGCTGGACGCGCTGTCCGACGGCGCGCCGAAGATCGTGCTGCTCGACCTCCAGCTTCCGGACATGCACGGCATGGAGGTGCTGAAGCGCGTTTCGGAACAGGGGCTGCCGTGCGCCGTGGTGGTGATCACCGCGCACGGCTCGGTCAACCTGGCGGTCGAGGCGATGCGCTACGGCGCCTATGATTTCCTGGTGAAGCCCTTCTCGGCCGAGCGGCTGGTGGTCACCGTGCGCAACGCGGTGGAGCGGCTGCGGCTGGCGCAGATCGTCGAGACCTACCAGAAGGACCTGGGCCGGACGCGCTATCACGGCTTCATCGGCTCCTCGCTGGCGATGCAGGCGACCTACCGCATCATCGACAGCGCCGCGTCCTCCAAGGCCACGGTGTTCATCACCGGCGAATCGGGCACCGGCAAGGAGGTCTGCGCCGAGGCCATCCACCGCCAGAGCCCGCGCCGCGACAGGCCCTTCGTCGCCATCAACTGCGGGGCCATCCCCAAGGACCTGATGGAGAGCGAGATCTTCGGCCACGTGAAGGGCTCCTTCACCGGCGCGGTGTCCGACCGCGAGGGAGCGGCGGCGCGCGCCGACGGCGGCACGCTGTTCCTGGACGAGATCTGCGAGCTGGCGCCGGACCTGCAAACCAAGCTGCTGCGCTTCATCCAGACCGGCACCTTCATGCCGGTCGGCACCAGCAAGGTGGAGAAGGTCGACCTGCGCATCGTCTGCGCCACCAACCGCGATCCCCTGCGCGAGGTGGAGGAAGGCCGCTTCCGCGAGGACCTGTACTACCGCCTGCACGTCATCCCCATCCACCTGCCGGCCCTGCGCGAACGCGACGACGACGTCATCGAAATCGCCCGCCACGTGCTGCTGGAGTTCGCGCGGGAGGAGGGCAAGGGCTTCCAGCGTTTCAGCCCGGAGGCGGAGCAGGTGCTGCGCTTCTATCACTGGCCGGGCAACGTGCGGCAGCTTCAGAACGTGGTGCGCAACATCGTCGTGCTGCACGACGGCGAGATGGTGACGCCCGACATGCTGCCGCCGCCGCTGGCGCCGCAGCCCGCCCCAGCCGCCGCTCCTTCGGCCGCCGCCGCCGCGGCCCCGGCCGGCCGGCGGGAGATCAAGCCGCTGTGGCAGGTGGAGAAGGACGCCATCGAGGAAGCCATCGCCGCCTGCGACGGCAACATCCCGCGCGCCGCCGCCCTTCTGGGCATCAGCGCTTCGACGATCTACCGCAAGCGGCTGGCCTGGGAAGCCGAAGGAAAGCTGTAGAGCCTGTCCTCCCGCCCCAAGCGGACAAGACAATGGAAAGTCTTGACGGATGAATCCCTTGAGCGACGGTCGTATTTCTTTGTGACAGATCGCGCCCCAATGGACATATCCCCTCATTTCGGCTTGCCGGTCGGGGTTTTGCGAGGCTAGCCTCTGGGCACGTCGTCTTTGGTAACGCTTGGCCGGCGCGCCGTGATCGGGTGCCGCCGCCGCCGGGCCTCCCACCAACGATACGCTCACCACAACGGCCGCACCATCGGGCCGCGCGGGGCCGCTCGCGCGACAGCCGAAGTGCGCCCGCGACTGACCACCGACCAAGGAGCAAGGAGTCCGCTCATGGCCACCGGCACCGTGAAATGGTTCAACACCACCAAGGGCTATGGCTTCATCGCCCCCGAAGCGGGTGTGAAGGACGTCTTCGTCCACATCACCGCCGTCCAGCGGTCCGGCCTGCACGGGCTGACGCAGGGCCAGAGGGTCCAGTTCGAGGTCGCGCGCGGCAACAACGGCAAGGACGCCGCCGTCAACATCAGCGTCACGGGGTAGAACGCTGCGGGTTGGGCCGCGCTGACGCCTGGCCCAACCTACCCTTTCAAAAGCCCGCGGCCGCGATAGGCCTCGGCCATGTCATGCACCAGCGCCGGGACCCGCCGACGCAGCGCTTCGACCTCGCCGTCATTCCCCTCCCGGCACGCCCGCTCCAGGTCCTGCGCGGCGGCGGACAGCAGTTTCGCCCCGAACGTTCCGGCCGTGCTCTTCAGCGTGTGGGCCTCCTGCCCCAGGATCGCCAGGTCCGCCTCGGGCGCCGCGATGCGGACGGCACGCGCCTGCGTTTCCTCCACGAACTGGCGGATGACGTCGGGCAGCATCTCGGCGTCCAGATCCTCGGCAAGCTGGTCGAGCACCAGAAGATCCAGCGCGTCGCCGCCGGCAAGGGCCGGATTCGGCGGCACCGCCGGCTCGGGCGGCAACCAGCGCGCCACGATGTCGAGCAGGCGCACGCGGTCCACCGGCTTGGCGACGTGATCGTTCATGCCGGCGGCGAGGCAGCGCTCGCGGTCGCCCTCCATGGCGTTGGCGGTCATGGCGACGATCGGCAGCGTGCCGGCCGGCGGCGGCAGCGCGCGCAGCGCCCGCGTCGCCGTCAGCCCATCCATCTCCGGCATGGCGATGTCCATGAGGACGAGGTCGTAAGGCAGCGTGCGCGCCGCCTCGATCGCCTCCAGCCCGTTGGCCGCGACATCCACCTGGCAGCCGGCCCCCTTGAGGAAGGCCGTCGCCACCATCTGATTGGTCGGGCTGTCCTCCACCAGCAGGATGCGCCGACCAGTCATCTGCGGCCGGGGTGCCTCGGCCGGCGGCAGCCGCACCGGCTCGACGCCCGGGCCGCCAATGGCCGGCGGGCCGCCCAGCGCCGTCAGCAGCCGCGCCTGATGCGCCGGCTTGACCACCGCCGCGGCGATGCCCAGCCGCGCCCAGTCCATGGCGTGGCCGATGACGGTCAGCAGCACGACGCGGTCGACGCCGGCGGCGTGCAGCGCCTCGACCAGCGCCGACAGCCGCGACTCGTCCATGCCGGGCGCCACGCCGTCGACCATCGCCGCGTCGAAGCGCCTGTTCCCGGCCGCCGCCAGCGCAACCGCCGCGTCCACCGCCTCCACCACCTCGGCTCCCCAGGAGCGGATCTGCGCGGCGAGGGTCCGGCGGCTGACCGGGTTGCCCTCGAACAGCAGGATGCGCCGCCCCTTCAGCGCGCCGACGCGCGACGGCGCCGGCTGCGGCTCCAGCGGCACCGTGAACCAGAAATGGCTGCCCCGGCCCGGCGTGCTGTCGAAACCGATGGCGCCGTCCATCACCTCGACCAGACGGCGGGAAATGGCGAGGCCGAGCCCGGTGCCGCCATGCCGGCGCGACAGGTTGGGGTCGACCTGCGTGAACTCGTCGAACAGGGTGGCGTGCGCTTCGGGCGGGATGCCGACGCCGGTATCCGTCACCTCGAAGTACAGCCACACGCGGCCATCCCCGGCGGTTTCCTCCTCGTCCCGCTCCGCCAGCGACACGGTGACGGCGACGCCGCCCAAGTCGGTGAACTTGACGGCGTTGCCGACGAGGTTCAGCAGCACCTGCCGCAGCCGCCCGGCGTCGCCGCGCAGGCCGGCCGGCAAGCTGGCCGGCACGCAGGCGGCTAGCCCGATGCCCTTGGCGGTGGCGCGGGCGGCCAGCAGGTCCACCACGCTCTCCACCACGTCGACGAGGTTGAAGCTGTTCGCCTCCAGCGCCAGCTTGCCGGCCTCCATCTTCGACAGGTCGAGGATGTCGTTGAGGATGGCGAGCAGCGCCTCGCCCGACTCGCGCGCCGTCTGCGCGTAGGTGCGCTGCTGCTCGTTCATCTCGCCGTCCAGCAGCAGGCCGACCATGCCCAGCACGCCGTTGAGCGGCGTGCGGATTTCGTGGCTGATCATACGCAGGAACTCGGACTTGGCCTGGCTGGCCAGCTCCGCCTGTTCCTTGGCGAGGCGGAGCTGCGCCTCGGCGCGGCGGTGCCCGGTGATGTCGTGCACCGACACCAGCGCCAGCGGCCGGCCGCGGTCGTCGACGTAGCGGGTCTGTCCCTCGACGATGTAGCGGCTGCCGTCCGCGCGGATGCAGGTGATCTCGAACCGCTCCTCGGCGCGCACGGTCAGGCGCTGGCGGCCCTTGTCGCGGTCTTCGGGTGCGATGAGGTCGATGATCGAGCGGCCCGTCAACTCGTCCTGCGCGTAGCCGGTCAGCTCGACCGCGGCGCGGTTGACGTCGACGATGCGGCCGTCCTCGTGCACCACAATGGCGTCCGCGGCGGCGTCGGAGAGCTGGCGCAGGCGTTCCTCGCTGGCCCGCAGCTCGGCCTCGACACGGCGGAAATCGGTGATGTCGTTGTAGGCCATCAGCACCGTGCGCTCGTCCATGCGCAACGGCGTGATCTGCATGACGCGCCCGTCGGGCAGCGGCACTTCGACGGACCGGCCGCTGTCCACGTCCACCGCGCCGCGCACGCGCGCGGCCAGCGACTTCGGATCGCCCGGCCCGAAATCGCCGCGTCCGGCCAGGAAGCTCAGGAACTCCTCCAGTTCCAGGCCGGGCCGCATCAGCCCCTGCGGCAGTCCGAACAGGGTGACGAGGCGCGGGTTGCACGCCACCAGCCGCCGGTCCCGCCACACCGCCACGCCCTGCGGCAAGGTGGCGAAGCTCGCCTCCAGCAGCGCCGACTTGTAGGCCAGCTCCTCCTCGCGCCGCTTGATCTCGGTGATGTCTGTGCGGATGCCGACGTGGGCGCCGTCGCTCATGCGCCGCTCGTTGACCTTCAGCCAGCGCCCGTCGGACAGGCGCTGCTCGATCGGTCCGGCCGGCTCGCGGTGGTGGCGCAGCCGCTCGGCCACCCAGCGGTCGATGTCGGCGGGGTCGGCCGGGTCGCAGTCGGCGTACTGGCCGGACGCCGCCCCACGGCGCAGCACCTCCTCGAACGGGACGCCCGGGACGATCGGGCCGGACAGCGCGTACAGTTCGCGGTAGCGGGTGTTGCAGGCGACCAGCCGGTCGTCCGCGTCGTACAGCGCGAAGCCTTCGTTGATGGCGTCGATCGCCTCGGCCAGATGGTGGTAGGCGTCCGTGGCCCGATGCTCGGCCGCCAGCGCGGCACCGCGCAGGCGCGACGCCTCCGCCGCCTCGCGCGCCAGCAGCAGGATCAGCAGGCCGCCCGCCACCGGCGGAATGGCCACCTCCAGGAACGGCGACAGGGTGGCTGTGCCGGCACCGTCGGGCATGGCCGCCAGATGCCAGGCGCCATGCAGGATGCTGGTCAGGAGAAGCACCACGGCCGCCGCGATGAGACCCTGACGGCGCCGGCGGGAAAGCTGGTGGTTCACGGATCGGCTCCGGCCGCTGCGGCGCGGCCCCTACCCGTGCGGCCGCGTCCGTCCGCCGCCATTATGGCCGGCCGGGACCGGCCGCGACAACGTCCGTGTTCCGGGCCGCCGCCCGGTGCAGCCGGCGCGCGGTCAGCCGCCGCCCCAGCGCTCCGTGCCGCGGCCCCAGAAGGGCCGCCAGGGCCAGCAGCAGCCCGGCCGCCACGGCGATCATTCCGGCGGCGTTCAGCGAATGGCCGCCGCCCAGCCAGAACGGCCCGAACGCCGCCGCGACATAGCCGCCCACCGCCGCCGCCACGCCGAACAGCACGCTCAGGCCCAACTGCACCGGCAGCCGGTCGGTGAGCATGCGCGCCGCCGCCGCCGGCGCGATCAGCATCGCGACCACGAGGATGGAGCCCACCGCCTCGAAGGCCGCGATGGCCGTCGCGGCGGTCAGCAGCACCACGCCGGTGTTGACGAGGCCGGGCGCCAGACCGAGCGTTCCGGCAAGATCCGGGTCGAAGGCGGCGATGGTCAGCTCCTTGTACAACAGCGCCACGGCGGCGACGCACACCGCCAGCACGGCGGCCAGCGTCACCACCTCGCGCGGCAGCGTGACCCACGCCGCCGGGTCGAGGAGGGAAGCCCAGCCGGTTGGCGCCAGCCACAGGATGTCCTCCAACTGGCCGTACAGGACGCAGTCGGCGTCGAGGTCGACGGCGCGCGCCGCCCCCTGTTCGATCAGCACCACGCCGGCCGCGAAGAACACGGTGAACACCACGCCCATGGCCGCCCCGGACTCCAGCCGGCCGAAACGGCGCACCGCCTCGATCAGCACGCCGGCCAGCGCCGCCGCCGCCAGCGCCCCGGCCATCATCGCCCAGGTGTCGCGCGTGCCGGCCAGCAGGAACCCGCCGACGATGCCCGGCAGCACCGCGTGACTGACCGCGTCGCCCATCAGCCCCTGCCGGCGCAGCACCAGGAAATTGCCGACCAGCGCGCACGCCGCGCACGCCAGCACCGCCGCCAGCAGCGCCGGCAGGTCGAGTTGCAGGAAGTCCCGGACGGTCAGCGGCATGGCGCGCGCTCCTCCAGCATGCGGACGAGGTCGGGCGGGAGGACGGCGTCGATGGGGTCGATGCCCCAGTTGGCGTCGGCCGGAACCTGGGCCGGCGCCTCGGCCAGCAGCCGTTCCCACAGCCGCAGATTCCGTTCCGCCGCGCGCGCCGCCACGCGCCCGCGCCCGGTCAACCGGCCGCCGCGCAGCAGCCCGCGCGCGCCCAGCCACACGGCAAGCGCCGGCGACGGCGCCGCCGCGACGCCGGGGAGCAGCAGCCGGCGCAGCGCGTTGCCCTCGGCCACCACGAGGCGCAGGTGCGCCGCCCGCGCCGCCGTGGCCAGCAGGCCGCGCGCCGGTGCGCACAGGAAGCTGGCCAGGAACAGCGCCCCCGCCGTCAGCACGATGACCGCGCCGGCCGGCAGGTTGGGGAACAGCGCCGACAAGGCCGCGCCCAGCCAGCCGCTGAGCGCGCCGATGATCGCCGCGACGACGGTCATGGTGCCCAGCCGCTCGGTCCAGAAGCGGGCGGCGGCCGGCGGGATGATCAGCAAAGCCACCACAAGCACCATCCCCACCGTTTGCAGTCCGACCACCGTCACCAGCGTCGCCAGCGCCATCAGCGCGATGTCCAGCATCGCCACCGGCCAGCCCTGCCCGCCGGCGAACCCGGCGTCGAAGGCGACGAGGCGCAGTTCCTTGAACAGCAGTGCCACCGCCGCCGCCGCCCCCAGCGCCAGCAGGCCCATGCCGATCGCCTCGTTGCGGCTCATGGCCGCCGTCTGGCCGAGGATGAAACCCTTCAGCCCCGCCTGCCCACCCACCTCCAGCGCCTGGATGTGGCTGAGCAGCACCACGCCCAGGCCGAAGAACACCGACAGCACGATGCCGATGGCCGCGTCTTCGGTCAGGCGGGTGAAGCGGACGATGGCCTGCACCGTCAGCACGCCGATCAGGCCGCTGACCACCGCCCCGGCGAGCAGAAGCGGCAGGGATCGCCCCGGCACCTCCAGCGCCACGCCCAGAAGGAACGCCGCGGCGATGCCCGGCAGCGTGGCGTGGCTGAGCGCGTCGCTGATCAGCGCGCGGCGGCGCAGCAACAGGAAGGTGCCGACCATTCCCGCCGCCAACCCCAGCGCCGCCGTCCCGGCGACCACCACGGCGGTGTTGAAGCCGGCCTGCAGGGTGAGGATGCGCAACGCCTCGGCGATCACGTCGGCACCTCGGGTTCGGACGGAAGCCGCCGGGCACCGTAGGTGCGGGCAAGGTTGTCCCTGGTCAGCACCTGCCCGACCGGCCCGGCCGCGACGACGCGGGTGTTGAGCAGCAGCACGTGGTCGAAGGTGTCGGCCACCGTCTGCAGATCGTGGTGCACGCAGATCACCGTGCGCCCGGCGGCGTCCAGGTCGCGCAGCACCTCCAGCACGGCGTGCTCGGTCGCGGCGTCCACACCGGCGAACGGCTCGTCCATCAGGTAGAGCCGCGCCTCCTGCGCCAGCGCGCGGGCGAGGAACACGCGCTGCTGCTGACCGCCGGAAAGCTGGCCGATCGGCCGGTTGGCGAAGCCGGCCATGCCCACACGCTCCAGCGCCGCCAGCGCGGCGTGCTTGTGGGCGCGCGAGACGCGGCGGAACCAGCCGATCATGCCGTAACGCCCCATCGCCACGACGTCGAGTGCCGAGACGGGAAAGTCCCAGTCCACGCTTTCCCGCTGCGGCACGTAGCCGACCAGCCGGCGCTGCATCGCCAGCGCTCCGCCGAACACCTCCACCCGGCCGGACACCGTCGGCACCAGCCCCAGCGCCGCCTTGATCAGCGTCGACTTGCCGGCCCCGTTCGGCCCGACCACGGCGATCAGCCCGCGCGGCGGGGCGGTGTAGGTCACGTCCCACAGCACCGGCTTGCGGTGATAGGCGACGGTCAGGCCGCGGATCGCCAGCGGGGCCGGCCCCACCAGCGATTCGTTCGGGTCGTCGGCGTCGCTGCCCGTACCCGGCTTGCGCCACATGTACTGCATCACCGTATCCCTCGGCGCGCCGCCCCGGAATGTGCGGCCAGGCGCAGCTTGTTCTGGAACCCGCCGGCCGGCGCGTCGCCGCCCAGCGCGCGCGCGATTGTCGTCACATTGTGGTCGATCATGCCGACGTATGTGCCCTCGTACGTGCCCGGCGCACCCATGGCGTCGGAGTACAGGGCACCGCCCAGCGCCACCGCGTGGCCGCGCGCCGCCGCCCCCTCGACCAGCGCCAGGACGTTGCGCTCCGACACGCTGGTTTCCGGAAAGACGGCGGGGACCTTCCGCTCGGCCAGCAGCGCCACCAGCTCCTCGATGGTCTGCAGGCCGGCTTCGGATTCCGTGCTGATGCCCTGGATGCCGCGCACCTCGATGCCGTAGGCGCGGCCCAGGTAGGTGAAGGCGTCGTGCGCGGTGACCAGCACCCGCGCGTTGGCGGGGATCGACTCCAGCACCCGCCGCGCGTACGCGTCCAGGTCCCGAAGCTGCGCCGCGTACGCGTCGGCGTTGCGGGCGTACGCTTCGGCGCCGGCCGGGTCGGCGGAGGACAGCGCGTCGCGCGTCGATTCCAGCGCCTGCGTCCACAGCGACACGTCCATCCACACGTGCGGGTCGTGGTGCCCGGCGAACTCCGGCGGGGCGATCAGGCGCGCCTCATCCACGCCCTCCGCCACGGCGACCACCGGCTTGCCGGACGCCGACAGGCGCTCGAAGGCGTCGCTCATCTTGCCTTCCAGGCGCAGGCCGTTGATGAGAACCACGTCGGCGCGCAGCAGGCGCGCCATGTCCGAGCGCGTCGGCTTGTAGAGGTGCGGGTCCACGCCCTCGCCCATGAGCGCCGCCACCTCCGCCCGGTCGCCGGCCACGGCGCGGGCGAGATCGGCGACCATGCCGGTGGTGGCGACCACGGACAGCCGCTTCGCCGCCGCCGCTCCGGAGGTCAGCAGCACCGGTGCGACGATCAGCGCCAGCAGAGCCAGCCGCCGCCAAGCGCCAAACAATGTTCTGTCCGCGCGATTTCTCGCGGAAGCTGAACACATATTCATATTCATGGTCTTTCAGACTATCCCGTCCGGTTAAAAATAAACCGCTGCGGATGGTCTTGCGTTCCACAGAATATATGAAGCCGTCCCGAGCCACGACAAGGCGAGCACCGGCCATCGCGACGGGTTACCGGAAACCGGTCGCCGCGCTATACTGGCGGGCATGATCGTGCTGTTCACCGATTTCGGCCTCAACGGCCCCTACACCGGACAGGTCAAGGCGGTCCTGGCGCGCGAGGCGCCGGGCGTGCCGGTCATCGACCTGTTCGCCGACGCCCCCGTGTGGGACCCGCAGCTCGCCGCCTATCTTCTGGCGGCCTACGCGCACGAGTTCCCGGCCGGCACCGTCTTCCTGTGCGTCGTCGACCCCGGCGTGGGCACGGAGCGCCGGCCGCTGGTGGTTGAGGCCGACGGGCGGCGCTTCATCGGCCCCGACAACGGCCTGTTCGAACTGGTCCGCCGCCGTGCCATCGACGTTGCCGCCGTGGCCATCGACTGGCGTCCCGCACGGCTGTCCGCCACCTTCCACGGCCGCGACCTGTTCGCGCCGGTGGCGGCGCGGCTGGCGCTGAACCGGCCGCCGCTCGCCACCCCGCTCGACCCGCAGGAGATCGCCCGCCCCGACTGGCCGGACGACCTGCCGGCCGTCGTCTACATCGACGTCTACGGCAACGCCATGACCGGCCTGCGCGCCTCGGTCCTGCCGGACGACGCGGTGCTGGTGGTGGGCGACATCGTGGTGCCGCGCGGCCGAACCTTCGCCGACGTGCCGCCGGGCGAGGCGCTGTGGTACGAGAATTCGAACGGTCTGGCCGAGATCGCCGTCAACCGCGGCCGCGCCGACGACGACCTTGGACTCGCGGTCGGCGTGCCCGTGGCGGTCGAGGTCTGATTCTCAGCGGATCCGCACGACGATCTTCCGGTGCAGAAGATCCAGCATGGGAAGGTCGCTGGGCCGGTTGCCGTAGCCCCAGGTCTCGGTGAAGGGGCCGTTCCGCGCCAGCCAGGCGCCGACACGCTCGGCCTTGTCGGCGCGCACGCAGTTGCCGGTGGCGAGCCGCCCGGTGAGCCGGCCGTCCACCACCTCCATGCCCGTCGCCAGCACGTCGTCCACCGGCACTTGGGCCAGCAGCGCCGGCATGTAGACGTCCAGGGCGCCGGTGGCGACCACCACCCGCCGCCCGGCAGCGCGATGGGCGTGCAGCGCGTCCAGCGTGGGCTGGTACCAGCGCAGCTTGCGCGCCATCCGCTCCGCCGCCAGGGCGGCTTCGGCCAGCGGCAGGCCGTTGAGGGTGCGTTTCAGCAGGATCGACTTGACCGAACCGCGGAAGTCGGCGCCCGGGCCACGGCCCCGCACGTGGCGGTGGCTGGCGGAGCGGATGGCGTCGGCGAACGCGAGGTGCGTGCGGCGGCGCCCGATCACCTCGGCGATGAACAGCGGAAGGCTGTCGCCGTGAATGAGCGTGCCGTCGAAGTCGAAAAAGGCCACACCGGGAGTCTGCATGCGCCGGAGGGTAGCAGATTCGCTCCCCCGTGCCACGTGACAACGCTCATGATGTCAGTGCAGCGACTGTTCGGGGAACTGCGGATCGGCGTCCTCGTCGCCCGGGTCTCCGGCCATGCCCTCGATGCCCGCCTTCAGGGCGATGAGGAAGCCGAGGATTTCGGCCGTGTCCTGCTCCATCCCGTCGAGGCGGGCGTCGACGGCGTCGAACCGCTTGTTCAGCAGCTCGGTCAGACGGTCGAGGCGCGCGAGGAGGGCGTCATCACGTGTGCCATCATCATGTGTGCCATCATCATGTGTGCTCATGGGCTCCGACCGGCGCGATCACTGTTGATGTCGACCTAAACTGGCGTCGTGCCGCCGCAACGCCCAGTCCTGCAGCGGTTGCACTCCGCAAGCGACGCGGGTGTCCCGCAACGCTGCCGCGCGGCGCGTCCGGGGGATACCTCCGGGTCAGCCCGGCTCCGCGCCCGAACGGCCGATCGGCACGCCGTACAGCTCCAGCCGGTGACCGATGAGCCGGTAGCCCAACTCGCGCGCGATCATCTCCTTCAGGCGCTCCAGCTCCTCGTTGGTGAACTCCAGCACCTCGCCCGTCTGCAGGTTGATCAGGTGGTCGTGGTGCTCGTCCCGCTTCTCTTCATAGCGGGCGCGGCCGTCGCCGAAGTCCAGCCGTTCGATCACCTGCGCCTCTTCGAACAGGCGCATGGTGCGGTACACGGTGGCGATGGAGATGCGCGGGTCGATGGCCGTGGCGCGGCGGTGCACCTCCTCGACGTCGGGATGGTCGGTCGATTCCGACAGCACGCGGGAGATCACCCGCCGCTGGTCGGTCATCTTGAGCCCCTTCTGGTGGCACAGGTCTTCGATGCGCGTCGGCATGCTCACCTCCCCTTTGCCCAGAAAGATAATGTGCCGAGGGGGCTTTCTCAAACCGCACTGTGGCGGTGGGTCTTTTCATGCCCAACGCGGCAATGTCCCTATGAACGTGCTGGTGGACGAGGTGTACAAATGTATATACAATGGATGGGCTTAGGCTTCGGCGGTTCCGATCGACGAGGTACGGCTCCACCATCGGCGACTCGCCGTCTTCCGACCAACGAGCCTGCGCAAGACAATGACAAGACATGCCCCCTACCGACATCGAATGGCACGCCGAGAAAGAGCGCATCAACATCGTTAAGCACGGCATCGACTTCGAAACCGCCGCAGGCATCTGGGAAGGCCCGGTGGTGCAGCGGGTCGATGACCGCTCCGATTACGGCGAAACACGCTTCCTGGCGTTTGGCGAGGTGGATGGACGCGTGCTCGCCGTTGTTTACACGTGACGAGGAGACGCTTGCCGGATCATCTCCGCACGAATGGCGAACAGACATGAGCGAAAAGCGTATCGTGAGACGGTCATCGGGCTCGCCCCGGACGAAGAAGACTGATTGGTCCAGGGCCGACGCCCTGAGCGACGATCAGATCCGGGCCGCCGTCGAGAGCGATCCCGACGCAGCCCCCATTGTCGACGAGGCGTGGTTCGAGCAGGCCGAGGTCGTCGAACCGGCGACGAAGACGGCCATCAGCATCCGCATCGACCGCGAGGTGCTCGACTACTTCAAGGCCAGCAGCCGGCGCTATCAGACGAAGATCAACGCCGTGCTGCGCGCCTACATGGAGCACGAACGCTCCAAACGATGAAGGGTCCAGGGGCCACCGCCCCTGGCCGGGGAGTGCGAGGGGCGGCGGCCCCTCGCAACCCAACTCACGGCGTCACGCCGCCAGTCCCTTGGCCAGCATCGACGACAGCCGGCGCGCGAAGGCGGCCGGATCGGGGAGGGGATCGCCTTCCACGATGCGCGCCTGGTCGAGCAGCAGCCACGCCATCTCGTCCATGTCGCCGCCGGCACCACCGGTCTTGGCCCGCTCGGTCAGGCGCTTGATCAGCGGGTGGCCGGGGTTCAGCTCCAGGATTCGCTTGGACTCGCCCATGCCCAATTGCTTGTGCTGCTTGAGCAGACGCTCCAGGTGCATGTCCATGTCGTTGTCGTCGGCAACGAGGCAGACGGGGCTGTCGGTCAGGCGTTCGGAGGAGCGGACGTCCTTCACCGTGTCGCCCAGCGTCAGCTTGAACAGCGCGATCAGGCTGGCGAGGTCGCCTTCCGGCACCTTGTCCGCCTCCGGCTTGTCCTCGCCGCCCTGGATCTTGCCCAGGTCGGCGCCGCCGCGGGTGACCGACTTGAAGGGCTTGTCCTTGTACTGGCCGACGGCCTGCACCCAGAACTCGTCCACCGGGTCGGTGAGCAGCAGCACCTCCACGCCCTTGGCGCGGAAGCCTTCGAGTTGCGGGCTCTTGAGCAGGCTGTCCACGTCGTCGCCGGCGATTGTGAAGATGGTGTCCTGCCCCTCCTTCATGCGGGCGACGTAGTCCTCCAGCGACACCCAGCCCTCGCCGGCCCCAGTCCCGCCGGCCCCGGTGGTGCGGAAGCGCAGCAGCTTCAGGAGGTCGTCGCGGTGCTCGAAGTCCTCGTAGAGGCCTTCCTTCAGCACGGCGCCGAAGTTCTCCCAGAAGGTGATGTAGGCGCCCGGATTCTCGGTATCGGCCGCCTTCTTGTTGAGTTCGCCCAGCACGCGGCGCGTGATGCCGGCGCGGATCTTCGCCAGCATCGGGTTGTGCTGGAGCATCTCGCGGCTGATGTTGAGCGGCAGGTCCTCGGTGTCCACCACGCCCTTGAGGAAGCGCAGGTAGGGCGGGACCAGCCCCTCCGTCCCCTCGGTGATGAACACGCGCTTGACGTACAGCTTCACGCGGTGCGCGCGCTTCGGGTCGAACAGGTCGAAGGGCTTGGAGGTCGGCACGAACAGCAGGTTCGTGTACTCGATCGCCCCTTCGGCCCGCCAGTGCAGGGTCAGCCACGGGTCGTCGAAGCTGTGGCCGACGTGGTGGTAGAACTCCTTGTATTGCTCGGCCGTGATCTCGTTCTTGGAGCGCATCCACAGGGCCGACGCGCTGTTCAGCGACGTGGCGTCGTCACCCGCGCCGAACAGGATGGGGATGGCGATGTGATCGGAGTACTTGCGCACGATGGCGCCCAGGCGGTGCTCCTCCAGGTACTCGTCGTCGCCCTCGCGCAGATGCAGAACCACGCGCGTGCCGCGCGCCACGTCGCTTGCCTCGGCGATGGTGAACTCGCCCTTGCCGTCGGACTCCCAGCGCCAGCCCTGCTCCTCGCCGGCCTTGCGGGTCAGCACCTCGACGCGTTCGGCCACCATGAAGGCGGAATAGAAGCCGACGCCGAACTGGCCGATCAGGCTGACGTCCTTCTTGGAGTCGCCGGTGAGCTGGCGCATGAAGGCGGCGGTGCCGGATCGCGCGATGGTGCCCAGGTTCTCGACGAGGTCCTCACGGTTCATGCCGATGCCGTTGTCGGCGACGGTGAGCGTGCGCGCGTCCTTATCGGCGATCAGCCGAACCTTGAGGTTCGGGTCGTCGGCCGACAGCTCCGGCTGCGTGAGTGCGGCGTAGCGCAGCCGGTCGCAAGCGTCGGAGGCGTTGGACACGAGTTCGCGCAGGAAGACCTCCTTCTCGCTGTAGAGCGAGTGCGCGACGATGTCGAGCAGGCGGCTGACCTCGGCCTGAAAACTGAGCCGTTCCTCGGTCATGGGTATCACCATCGTTCCTGGTTGTTATGCGGGGTGGCGTAAATCCGGCGCATATGTGAGCAAGCGGGCCTCGCCATGCAAGGCCCGCGTGCATTGTCACCGCGGTAATCGGGTCGCGCCGGATCAGGTCCGCTTCTGGCCCCGCTTCGCCGGTTCCGGTTCGGGCGCCGGTTCCGGCGCGGCCTCGCCGCCGCCCAGCAACGGCGCCAGGTCGGTGCCGTTCAGCAGCAGCTTGCCTTCGGGCGTCAGGTCGATGCGGTAGGTGCGCAGCTCCTGGCCCCGCTCGTCCTTGCTCTGCTGGCCCAACGCCTGGATCATGGTCAGCGCCTGGATGCTGCCCTGCGTGTCCGGGTCGGGCTTGGCGCCGCGCTTGGGCTGCAGCGCCTTGATGGCGGTATCGAGGCCGCGCATCACCAGCGAGAAGGCGCCCACCGCGCCGAAGGCGGCGCTCTGCGTGAAGGTCGCCTGCCCGTTCAGCGTGCCGGCGGTGGCCGGGGTGACGACCGACAGCCGGTCCAGCGTGATCTCGCTGCCCGCCTGCCCCAGCGCGCCGAGAAACTGGAAGCCGGCCGCCGCCCCCGCCGTGGCGATGTCGAGTCCGGGAACGGAGGACGAGGCGAACGCCTGCGACAGCGCGGCGGTCGGCACCTTGCCCATGCTGAGCGCGAACTCGATGCTCTGCGGCATGAACTCGCCCGGACCCGGCAGCGGCTCGATCGCCAGACCGTTCTGCGAGAAGCCCAGCGTGGCACGGGACATCGGCTTGTCCAGGTCGTCCACGCCGCCCTGCATCCGCATCTGCTTCCAGCCGAAGCGCGAGCCATCGTCCGTGTCGGTGAAGGCGATGTCCTCAAGGCGCAGGGTGAAGCCGGCGCCGCCGAACAGCCCCTGCAGCTCGGGCACCGCCGGCATCGGCGGCAGCGGTGCCGGAGCCGGCGCGCCGTTGGCCGGCGGATTGGTCCTGGGTGCCGGCGCGGGCGCCGCGACGGGCGCCGGCGGGGGCGCCGGATCGGTCAGCCTCGCGAGCCGCTCCAGGTCGAGGCGGCCGTAGGTGGCCTCGATGGCCATCGTGCCGATGTTGGCGACCGACACACCCTTCTCGTCGTGCGCCTGGAGCCCGCCCAGCGTGAACGAACTGGAGCCGCTGTAGGTGTTGGGGCCGGCGCCATCAGCCTTGAGGTCGACCTTGCCCGCCACGTCGGCCAGCCGCAGCTTCGCCTGCCCCTTGTTGTTGACGATGCCGACCGTGCCCACCGCGGCGTCGAGCGACAGGAAGGTCTGGAAGCGCGGTGCCCAGACGCCGAAGATCTGCTGGCGTCCGATGGTCATCGCCCCCTCCGGTGCGCCCTTTGCGTCGAAGTGCGGCATGCTGGGCGGCAGCGCGATGCCGACCTGATGGTTGCCGTCGGCCAGCGGCTTGACCGCCAGCCGGATGACGCCGACGTCCAGCCGCGCCTTGTCGTCGTTGACCAGCGACAGGAACGGCAGGCTCACCTGGTAATGGTCGCCGGACGGGGTGGCCGTCGTGGTGCCCTTCCACAGCATGCTGCCGTCCAGGGCGTCGGCCGGAAACCACTTCCGGAGGCCGGCGTCGACGGCCGCGGCGATGGCCTGCGCGCCCTCGGCCGACACGGCGGTGGCGACGGCGGGCGCCGCCGAACCGGGTGCCGCGCTCTGGGCCAGCGCGGGAACGGCTGCGGCGGTGCCCGCGGCGAGGGCAAGGGCGGCGAGCGTGCGGGAGGTCGAGCGCGGCATCGGGGGCACTCCGCTGGGATCGGACGTGCCACCACGATAAGCCACGCAACTCGGCGCGGTCCATTGGTCTGGTGGGGGCATTCGGCAGGAACGATGGATGGGGGGGCGGACAGCGGCAGCCCTCACGCTTGCATTGGCGGGCATTCGCCCCAATGCTTAGAACCATGGTAGGAGCCTTTTACGAGCCGTCCGGCGTCGGCGGGCGGGTGGTCGCGGTCCTCGGGCCGACCAACACCGGCAAGACCCATCTCGCCATCGAGCGGATGCTCGGCCACCGCACCGGCATGATCGGTTTTCCGCTGCGCCTGCTGGCGCGCGAGAACTACGACCGCATCGTGGCCGCCAAGGGCCGCAAAGCCGTGGCCCTGGTGACGGGGGAGGAGAAGATCCTGCCGCCCCATCCCAGCTATTGGGTCTGCACGGTCGAATCGATGCCGCTGGACCGCGCCGTCGATTTCCTGGCAGTGGACGAGATCCAGTTGTGCGCCGACCCCGAGCGCGGGCACATCTTCACCGACCGGCTGCTGAACGCCCGCGGCCTCGTCGAGACCATGTTCCTGGGCGCCGAGACCATCCAGCCGCTGATCCGCAAGCTGGTGCCGCGCGCCGAGTTCGTCACCCGGCCGCGCTTCTCCCAGCTCAGCTACGCCGGGCACAAGAAGCTGACGCGGCTTCCCCCCCGCTCGGCCGTCGTCGCCTTCTCGGCCACCGACGTCTATGCGATGGCCGAGCTGATCCGCCGCCAGCGCGGCGGCACGGCGGTGGTGCTGGGGGCGCTCAGCCCGCGCACGCGCAACGCCCAGGTCGGGCTCTATCAGGCCGGCGAGGTGGACTATCTGGTCGCCACCGACGCCATCGGCATGGGCCTGAACATGGACGTCGACCACGTGGCGTTCGCCCGCATCGTGAAGTTCGACGGCTTCGCGCCGCGCCGCCTGCGCGCGCCCGAGATCGGCCAGATCGCCGGCCGCGCCGGCCGCCACATGCGCGACGGCACCTTCGGCACCACCGACGAAGTGGGCGAGCTGGAGCCCGAGCTGATCGATCGCGTGGAGAACCACGAGTTCGACACGCTGAAGGCGCTGATGTGGCGGAACTCCAAGCTGCGCTTCGAAACGCCGGGCTATCTGCTGAAGTCGCTGGAGGAGCGCCCGCCGATCCCCGAACTGGTCCGCGCGCGCGACGCCGACGACCATCTGGCGCTGCAGGCGCTGGTCCGCGACCCGGAGGTGATGGACCTCGCCAAGGGCAAGCCAGCCGTGCAGCTCTTGTGGGAGGTCTGCCAGGTCCCCGACTTCCGCAAGGTGCTGTCGGACGCGCACACCCGCCTGCTGGGCCAGATCTTCCGCTACCTGCGGGCACCCGCCGGCCGGCTGGACGAGGACTGGGTGGCGAAGCAGGTGGCCCGCCTGGAACGGACGGAGGGCGACATCGACGCGCTGGTGGCGCGCATCGCCCACATCCGCACCTGGACCTACATCTCCAACCGACCGGCCTGGCTGAAGGACCCGACGCACTGGCAGGAGCGCACCCGCGCCATCGAGGACAAGCTGTCGGACGCCCTGCACGAGCGGCTGACCCAGCGCTTCATCGACCGCCGTTCGGCCATGCTGGTGCGCACGCTGAAGGACGGGCGCGACCTGATGGCCGGCGTGCGCGACGACGGCGAGGTGGTGGTCGAGGGGCACCCCGTCGGCCGCCTCGAAGGCTTCCGCTTCGTCCCCGACGCGCCCGAGCGCTCCGAGGAGGCCAGGGCCCTGCTCACCGCCGCCCGGCGGGCGTTGCGCGACGAGATATCCAAGCGCATCCGCACCCTGGAGCAGGAGCCGGACACCGCCTTCGCCCTGACGCCCGCGGGCGAGATGACCTGGAACGGGCTGCCGGTGGCGCGGCTGGCGGCGGGGCCGTCGGTGCTGTCCCCGGCGGTGCTGACGAACCCGGAGGCGCTGCTCGACCAGGGGCAGGGCGACCGCGTGCGCGCCCGGCTGGAACGCTGGCTGCGTGCTCACGTCGCGGCACGGCTGAAGCCTTTGCTGGCCCTGCGCGACGCGGAGGAGCTGAGCGGCCCGGCGCGCGGCCTCGCCTTCCAACTGGTCGAGGGGCTGGGCGTGCTGCCGCGCGCGCCCGTCGCCAAGCTGATCGAGGGGCTGGAGAAGACCGACCGGCGCGACATCGCCAAGCGCGGTGTGCGGCTGGGCGTCACCCACCTGTACCTGCCGGCCCTCGCCAAGCCCGGTGCGGTCGAGCTGCGGGCGCTGTTGTGGGCCGTGCACAAGGGGCTGGCGCTGCCGGCCCCGGCGCCGCCGGCCGGGCGCGTGTCGGTCGCCGCCGAACCCGGCGTGCCGGCGACCTTCTGGGAGGCCATCGGTTATCCGCTGGTCGGCCCGTGCGCCGTGCGCGTCGACATGCTGGACCGGCTGGAGACCGAGATGCTGAAGCAGGCCAGGGAGGGCACCGCCACACCCGAGCCGGCGCTGGCGCAGATCATCGGCATCGGGGCGGAGCATCTGGCGGCGGTTCTCGGCGGGCTGGGCTACACCCGCACGGTGGCCGAGGACGGCGCCGTGACGTGGCGGCGCCGGCGCAACCGCGGCCCGCAGCCGCCGAAACCGCGCCGGCACAAGCCGCCCGCGTCCGACCACCCGTTCGCCAAGCTTCGCCAACTGCAGGGTGCCAGGGGATGACCGATCTGGACGATGACGTGGAGATCGAAGACGGCCTGCCGGATCCCGGACCGGGCCGGCTGCGCATCGACAAGTGGCTGTGGTACGCCCGCTTCTTCAAGACGCGCAGCCTCGCCGCCAAGCTGGTGAACGGCGGCGCCGTTCGCTGCGCCGGCAACGCGGTGGGCAAGGCGCACTTCGCGGTGAAGCCGGGCGACGTGCTGACCTTCCCGCAGGGCCGCCACATCCGCGTCATCAAGGTCCGCGCGCTCGGCAGCCGGCGCGGCCCGGCGGAGGAGGCGCGCACCCTCTACGAGGATCTCGCCCCGCCCGCGCCGGAGACGGCGATGGAGCGCGCCGTCCGCCCGGCCGGCCTGCGCGAGGCCGGCGCCGGCCGCCCGACCAAGCGCGAACGCCGCGCCGTGGAGCGCCTGCACGGCGAGGAATAGGGGCACAGCGCGGCCTAAGCCATTGCATGGACGGGCGGGCGCCCACATCTTGCGCTGCAACACCCCCACCCCTGCCCCCGACGGAGCCGTCTCCCCGCCATGCTCGATCTTCTCGCCGACCCGAACGTCTGGGCCAGCCTGCTGACCCTGACGGCGCTCGAAATCGTCCTCGGCATCGACAACATCATCTTCATCTCGATCATGGCGTCCAAGCTGCCGGCGCACCAGCAGCACAAGGCGCGGCAGGTCGGCCTGGCCTTGGCGCTGATCACGCGGCTGCTGCTGCTGGCCTCCATCGCCTGGGTGGCGACGCTGACGCAGCCGCTGTTCAGCGTGCTGGGCATGGACGTCTCGGGGCGCGACCTGATCCTGATCGGCGGTGGCCTGTTCCTGCTGGCCAAGGGCACCATGGAGATCCACCACACCGTCGAGGGCGAGGAGGAGGACGGGCCGGTCAAAGTGGCCGCCACCTTCACAAGCGTGGTCGTCCAGATCATGTTCCTGGACATCGTCTTCTCGCTGGACAGCGTGATCACGGCGGTCGGCATGTCCGACCACCTGCCGGTGATGGTCGCCGCGGTGGTCATCGCCATGGCGGTGATGCTGTTCGCCTCCGGCCCGGTCGGCGACTTCGTCAACCGGCACACCACCGTGAAGATGCTGGCGCTGTCGTTCCTGCTGCTGGTCGGCGTGGCGCTGGTGGCCGACGGCCTGGGCTTCCACATCCCCAAGGGCTACCTGTACTTCGCCATCGCCTTCTCGGCCCTGGTCGAGGCGCTGAACCTGATGGCCGCCGGCCGCCGCAGGAAGAAGCGGCAGGCGGAGCAGGCGGCGACGGGGGATTGAACGCGCGAAGCCGCTGACATTGGGTTTTCGCTGGCGCTCAACCCAACCTACGATGCACCCGTAGGTTGGGTTGAGGCGGCAGGCGAAAACCCGACGTCAAACCCTCCGCAACACCACGCTCAGGTTGTTCGCCGGCATCTCCACCACCTCGGCCAGACGCAGCCCATGCGCCGCGGCGGTCGTTTCGACAACGGAAAGATCACGCACGCCCCAGGCCGGGTTGCGCGCCTTCAGGTCGGCGTCGAAGGCTGCGTTGCTCGGCGCGGTGTGCCGGCCGTCGCGCATGAAGGGGCCGTAGAGCGCCAGTGGCCCGCCGGGGGGAAGCAGGCGCGCCGCCCCCCGGAACAGGCCCAGCGCCGCCTCCCATGGGGCGATGTGGATCATGTTGATGCACACCACCGCGTCGGCGCGCGCGACCGGCCAGGGCTCTGCCGTGGCGTCCAGGGCCAGCGGCGGCCGCAGGTTGGGCAGCCCGGCCTCCGCCGCCCAGGCGGCCGTGGAGGCGCGCAGATCCGGGTCGGGGTCGCTGGGCTGCCACGTCACGCCGGGAAGTCCGGCGGCGAAGAAGGTGGCGTGCTGTCCGGTGCCGCTCGCCACCTCCAGCACCAGCCCCTCGGCCGGCAGCACGCGCCGCAGCACGTCCAGGATGGCGGCGCGGTTGCGCTCGACGGCGGGGGCGTGGCGCTTGGCGGCCTCTGGGTGCAGGGGATCGAACATGGCGCCAAGCCTAATCCGCCACCGCCCCGGCGCGCAACGCGTCCCCGGCCCGGCGGGCCAGCGCGGCACCGGCGGCCAGGAACAGCATCGCCAGCAGCACCGCGGCGGCGGCGCCGAACAGCGCGGTGTCGAAGCTGCCCGTGCGCGCCACGGCGATGCCCGCCGGCAAGGGCCCCAGGATCTGCCCCAGGCCGTAGGCCGAGGTGAGCGCGCCGATCACCCGCGCCGAGCCGCCCGCCGACAGCGTGCGCCCCAGCATGAAGGCCAGCGTCACGATGCCCAGGAAGGTGACACCGAACAGAGCCGCCGAGACGAGCGCCGGAACCGGCCCGCCGGCCAGCGGCAGCAGGATGCCGACGGCCTGCAGCAGGTGCGCCAGGATCAGCGCGCGCCACAGACCGATGCGCCGCCCGGCCGCCGCCCACAGCAGGCCCGCCGGTGCGGCGGCCAAACCGGCGACCATCCACGCCGCCTCGCCCACGGCCGCCGTGTCGGGCATCTGCTTCAGCATGGCGACCAGGAAGGTGCCGGTCACGATGTAGCCGCCCCCTTCCAGGAAATAGGCGACGGTAAGCAGGATGAGCGGCGTCGACATCCGCCCCCCGCCGCCCGCCTTCGGCGCGGAGGCGTGCACCCCCGCCGGCTCCCGTACGTTCAGCCACACCGGAGCGGCGAGCAGCGCGCACAGCGCGCCCAGCGCCAGCCAGTCGCCGTCCCAGCCGAGCCGGCCGCCGAACAGCGCCACGAACAGCCCCGACCCGGCGATGCCCAGCCCCACGCCGGTGTACATCCAGCCGGCCAGCGCGTCGCGGCCGGCGCGCGTCAGCGCGTCCAGCACCATGGCGATGCCCAGGATGAAGACACCGGCACTCGCCACGCCGGAGGCGAAGCGCAGCACGGACCACAGGAGGAAGTCGGCGGTCAGCCCCATGGCCGCCGTCGTGGCGACGCTGGCCACGAGGGCCGTGCGGAACACCGCCGTGCGCACGGCGCCGTGCGGCACCAGCCCGGCCCCCAGCGCGCCCACCAGATAGCCCAGGTAGTTCAGCGAGGCGAGCAGCCCGGCCCCGTCGCCGCCCAGCCCGGTGGCCGCCTGCATGGCCGGCAGGATCGGCGTGTAGGCGAAGCGCCCCACCCCCATCGCCACCGCCAGCATCAGCACGCCACCCACCAGCACACGAACCATGCGCCCCTCCCTTCGTCATGGTCCCCAACATCGCCCGACGGCCGCGGCGGTTCCAACGATAGTTTGGGATGGCACCTATCGCTTCCCGTGATGGTTGGTGTGGGGAGGGCGCCGGGTCGGTGTCTGCGGCGGATCCGCCCACATTTTCGACGGGGTTGCGGCGTGCGGAGCCGGCGTGTTAGGCAATCGCCGCGATTGGAGCGCCTCCGGCTCCGGCGTGCGTGCGGCGTTGCGGGAACACAGGTCCGAAGCCCAAGGCCAAAACGCCGTCCACTGGATTCGACTCGGACTTGCCGAGAACGAACAAGGCCGGAACGCGGGAGAACAGCGGAGAACGAACCATGCCCTACGTCGTCACCGACGGCTGCATCAAGTGCAAGTACACCGACTGCGTCGAGGTGTGCCCCGTGGATTGCTTCTACGAGGGCGAGAACATGCTGGTCATCCACCCGGACGAGTGCATCGACTGCGGCGTGTGCGAGCCCGAGTGCCCGGCCGAGGCCATCGTGCCGGACACCGACGCGCAGGCCGAGAAGTGGATGGAGATGAACCGCGACTTCTCCACCCAGTGGCCGAACATCACCCGCAAGAAGCCGGCGCCGGCCGATGCCGACAGCTTCAAGGGCGTGGAAGGCAAGTACGAGAAGTTCTTCAGCCCGAAGCCGGGCGAGAGCTGAGCCGTCGCCCGCGGTCCCGCCGGCCGGGAAGTCCCTGGCCGGAGTCGGGTCTCCGACGACCATGCGGGCGTTTTATGTTGCCATGCAAAAAAATCGGATCGGCCATACCGACTATGGCGCTCGGAATCCGGACGGCTGCCTGCGCGTAACCTTTGTAACTCGGGTGTAATATCGGTATACTCCGCGCCCGAAGCCGGCCTCCGCGCCATTGCCGGTTTTCATACTGAAAAAGGGCTCATGACTTCCACCGA
>DASPIO010000142.1:0-11511 GCA_035629155.1 Azospirillum sp.
GAGGCGCAGTTCGAACGCCAGCAGGCCATGCTGGCGAAGGAGCTGAAGTTCATCGAGCGCTTCAAGGCCCGCGCCTCGCACGCCAGCCAGGTGCAGAGCCGGGTGAAGAAGCTGGACAAGATCGAGCGGTTCGAGCCGCCGAAGCGCCGCCACGTCGTGGCGTTCGACTTCCCGCCGGCCCCGCGCTCGGGCGAGGACGTGGCGGTCCTGAAGAACGTGCACAAGGGCTATGGCAGCCGCACCATCTATCAGGGCTTCGACCTCACCATCCGCCGCAAGGAGCGCTGGTGCGTCATGGGCGTCAACGGTGCCGGCAAGTCGACGCTGCTGAAGCTGATCGCCGGCGCCACCGAACCGGACGCCGGCACCGTCACGGTCGGCGGCAGCGTCAAGATGGGCTATTTTTCCCAGCACGCCATGGAACTGCTGGACGGCGACAGCACCATCTTCGAATCGCTGGAGGCGTCGTTCCCGCTGGCGAACCAGGGCTCGCTGCGGGCGCTGGCCGGCTGCTTCGGCTTCTCCGGCGACGACGTGGAAAAGAAATGCCGCGTGCTGTCGGGCGGCGAGAAGGCCCGGCTGGTGATGGCGACCATGCTGTTCGACCCGCCGAACTTCCTGGTGCTCGACGAGCCGACCAACCACCTGGACCTCGACACCAAGCAGATGTTGGTCACGGCGCTGTCGTCTTACGAAGGCACCATGCTGTTCGTGTCGCACGACCGGCATTTCCTGGCGACGCTGTCCAACCGGGTTCTGGAACTGACGCCGGAGGGCATTCACCAGTACGGCGGCGGCTATACGGAATACGTGGCGCGCACCGGGCAGGAAGCCCCCGGGCTGCACAGCTGATCCGGAGCCGCCCGCCGCACTCCGTTGACAAAATTCCTACCGCCTGCCATCCTGCAGGCGATCATCGGGCGACGTGCGCCCGCGTCCGGCCTCGCCGCCCCCTGGAACCACGCGGCGCATGCGCCTAAAAAAGCGGGAGGTGGCCGAATGTGCACACCCCCCGCACAGCGTATCATCCCGTAACATCCGGTAACATCCGCCCGGCCGCCTCACCCCGCGCGCAGCAGGTCCACGAAGCGGCGGGCGGCGACGATGTCCTCGCGCAGGCCGGCGCGGCGCTTGGCGGCTTCGGGGTCCTCGCCCCACTGCTCGATCTGGAAGGTCTCGTCGACCTGCGACACCTCGAAGGCCTCGGCGGCGTCGATCCGCCCCTCGATCAGCGCCAGCGCCACGACCAGGGAGCCGCACGCCCCCGTCGCCGACTGCAAGGCCGACAGGGTCCAGTCGTCCAGCGCCTCCACGGCGTGGCGCAGCGCGCGCGTGGCGTCGGCCGGCTGCGGCTTCGGCATCAGGCCGGTGCAGACGTGCAGCGGCGCATCGTAGCGCAGAGTCGCCCAGTCCAGCAGCGGCTGCCACGCGCGGGCCTGCCGGTCGATCAGTTCGCGCGGGTGCTCGGCGCGGTAGCACAGCAGGTCGGTCTCGGCGTACTTGGCGACGGCCGTGATGATCCCCTCGCGCTGCTTGCCGACCACGTCCACCGCCGTGGAGGACAGTTGCATCAACGGCATGGCGTTGGGCTGGACCTGATCGCCCTGCGCCTCCCACTCGGCGGCCACGCCCCGGGCCAGCGCCCGGGAGGCGAAGACCAGCGGCGCCTTGGCCGGGCTGCGGATCACCTTGCCGTCGAGGCGGACGTCCCAGCCGCCTTCGGTGCTCTCGACGCTCACGGACGTGTAGAAACGCTTCATATCGAACCCTTCAGGAAACCTGCTCGTCCAGCAGGGCCAGCACCGCCGGGGCGATCTCCTCCCCGGCGTCGACGATGCGGCCGGCGCCGGCCGCCCGCAGCTCCGCCACCGCGTGATAGCCCCACGACACGCCCAGCGCGGCGATCCGCGCGTTGCGCGCCATCTGCATGTCGTAGGTGGTGTCGCCGATCATCACCACCCCGCCCCGCTCCACCCCGCTCTCCGACAGGGCGCGGTAGACCATGTCGGGGTGCGGCTTGCCGGGGCCGTCGTCGCTCGTCTGCAAGGTCACGAACCGGACGCGCAGACCGTGCCGCTCCAGCACCGCCAGCAGGCCGCGGCGCGACTTGCCGGTGGCGACGCCCAGCAGGACGCCCGCGCGCTCCAGCGCGTCCAGCGCCTCGACGATGCCGGGGAACAGCGGCTCCTCCAGCGCGCCGGTGCGGCGCAGGTCGAAGAAGTGGTCGCGGTAGCTGTCCGCCACCTCCAGCGCCGTCTCGGCGTCCAGGTGCGGCGCCAGCGTCCCGATGGCCTGCTGGAGCGGCAGCCCGACCATGCGGCGCACCGCGCCCGCGTCCGGCACGCCCAGCCCGTGGTCGCGCCACGCCTTGGTCATGCTGTCGACGATGGCGTGCTGGGAATCGACGAGCGTGCCGTCGCAGTCGAACAGGGCGAGGCGGAGCGGTGCGGCCATGGGTCGTGCGTTTGCCGTGTCGGATCGGGTCGGGTCGCGTGGATTAGCACAGGTGGGGGCGGACCGGGAAAACCTCAATCCAACGCGACAAAAGGATCCTCGCGCAGGTTGGCGCTGAAACCCAGGTAGCCCCAGGTGGCCGCCATGTGCTCGGGCAGCGGGGCGGTCACGTCGATGGTCTTGCCACTGCGCGGGTGCGGAATGATCAGGCGCCGGGCGTGCAGGTGCAGCTTCTTCGGCACCTCGGCCCCCGGCAGGAACGCGCCCTGCCCGCCGTACTTGCCATCGCCCAGCACCGGCGTGCCCAGCGCCGCCATATGGACGCGGAGCTGGTGCGTGCGCCCGGTCAGCGGCCACAGCGCCACGAAGGCCGCCTTCTTGCCGGCGTTCTCCAGCACCGAATAGACGGTGACGGCGCGCTTGCCGTCGTCCTCGTCGCCGGCCACGCGCTCGCCGCGCGGCCCGCCCTCCTTGGCGAGCGCGAGGTCGATCTTGCCCTGGTAGGGCTTCGGCACGCCGACCGTGGCGGCCCAGTAGATCTTGCGCGCGTCCCGCCCCCGGAACGTCTCGGTCAGCTTGGAGGCGGCGAAGGTGTTACGGGCCAGCAGCAGCACGCCCGAGGTGTCCTTGTCCAGCCGGTGCACCAGCTTCGGCCGCTCGGCGGCGCCGAAGCGCAGCGCGTCGAGCATGGCGTCCAGGTGCTTCGACGTGCCGGTGCCGCCCTGCACGGCCAGCCCGGCCGGCTTGTCCAGCGCGATGACGTCATCATCCTTGTAAAGGACGCGGGCCTGCAGCGCCGCCTCCTCCTTGGGGCTCAGCAGCGGGCGGGCGGGCTTGCGGACGGCGGCGGGATCGGCGGCCGGCGCGGTGCCCAGCGGCGGAACGCGCACGCTCTGCCCGGCCTCCAGGCGCGTGGCGGCGTCGGCCCGCTTGCCGTCCACCCGCACCTGCCCGGTGCGCAGCAGCTTTTGCAGGTGCCCGTGCGTCACCTCCGGGAAATGGCGCTTGAACCAGCGGTCCAGGCGGACGTCCGCCTCATCCTTCGTCACCGTGCGTGTCTCGACCGCGCTCATGCCCGTCATCCTCGTCCTCGAACGCGGCGGATTAGACAGAAGACGGCGGCGATTGTCACGCGGCCTGCATCGGGCGGCCGGCATTCCCATATGATAGGGCTCCCGCAAGACGGAGCCGCCCATGCTGGACCGCATCCTCGCCTTGTTCGACGACCGCAGCGAAGCGGCGCCCGCCCGCCGTCGCGACGCCCTGCACATGGCCGCCGCCGCCCTTCTGGTGGAGGTGGCGCGCAGCGACGACACCATCGATCCCAAGGAGCGCGCGCGCATCCTGGCGCTGGTGCGCCAGCGCTTCGGCCTGGACGCCGACGACGCCCGCGCCCTGCTGCGCCATGCCGAGGCCCGCACGCAGGAGGGAGCCGGCCTGTTCGATTACGTCCAGACCATCATCGCCCGCTGCCCGCCCGACGAGCGCGTGTGGATCATCGAGATGCTTTGGGAGGTGGTGTACGCCGATGGCCGCGTCGCCGACCTGGAATCGAATTTGCTGCGCCGCATCGGCGGCCTGCTGCACGTCTCCGACCAGGAGCGCGGCGCGGCGAGGAAGCGCGTCGTGGAGCGGCTGGGGCTGGAGGAGAGCCCCTAAGCTCCGCGGTCGCCCACGCCGAAGATCCACCCCTCCTGCCGGCGCGCCCGGTCGTCCAGGGCCGGCGGCGACCACACCTCCGGCCGCGGTGCCAGCCAGCGCAGGCCGGCGGCCGACACCAGCGCGTCGGCATCGTGGTCGCTCACCTCGGCCGGCAGAGCGGCCGGGGCGGAGCCGAGGTGGGCCAGCGCCGCGTCCACATCGGCCGGCGCGCGGATCTTGCGCAACCCGAAGCCGGCGCGCTTGAGGAACAGGCGCGGGTAGATCTCCGCGAACACCGTGCGGCCCGGCGTCGGATCCTCGAACGGCCACACCGCGACGCGGCCGGGCTCGGCGCGGCGCAGCGAGCGCAGCATCCGCATGCCGGCCAGGGCACCCTTGCCCACCTGCTTGGAACCGATCAGCTTGTACGGGCTTTGAGGGCTTCCATAGCCGTCGGCGCGGCAGACCCGCTCGGTCAGGCGGTGCGGGTCGGTGTACCAGGCCGGCTGCAGGCCCCGGCTCCAGAAGCCGCCGGCGTAGGACGGATGCTCGGCGAAGGGCGCGCCCAGGAAGTCTCCGGCACCGGCAGCGGCGTCTTCCACCAGGTTCCACAGGTCGAAAACGCTGGCCTCCCGGCCGGCGAAGTAGGCTTCCGCCACCGCGAACGGCAGTGAGAAGGCGCAGTCGATGCCGACCAGCGCCGGCCCCCGCTCCAGCCCGTCCAGCAGCCAGTCGTGCACCGCCCGCCGCGACCACCAGCCGCCCGGCGGCGGGATCAGGCGCGGCGACGTGTCTCCGGCCCCAACCTCCGCCACCGCGATCCCGGCGTAGCGCGGCCCGCGCGCCCCGGACCAGTCGATGGCGACGAAGCGCTCAAAAACGGGAAGCAGCGGCATGGCCGGCCCACACGGCGGTCAGGCACAGCAGCACCGACAGCACCACGTTCCCCCCGGCGCGCAGCCACGCCCCGTCCTGCATCAGGCCCAGCGTCTGCAGGCTGAAGGAGGAGAAGGTGGTGAAGCCTCCGCACAGGCCCACCATGACAAACACCCGCGCGTCGCCCGGGATCGCCAGCCGCCCCTCCGGCCCGGTCAGCACAGCGGTGACGCCGATAATGAAGGAGCCCAGCACATTGACGAACAGCGTGCCCCAGGGAAACGCCTCGCCTAGCGCGGCCACGGCGACACCGCCCGCCCAGAACCGGGCGACCGATCCGATGGCGCCGCCCAGCGCGACCCAGAGGTAGGTTGTCATGGCCGGGAGCGTTGCGTTGCCGAAGGGAGGAAACGATACGGTCCGCCCATCGGACGGTCAACGCTGGGCCGGACACAGGATTGCGACGATACGACTCTTGGACAAGGCTGCGGCAGGGTGTAAGGCTGCACGCGCACACACGCATATGTCACCATTCCATCGGCCCGCCATGTCCTTGTTCCGGATCCTCGCCCTCTGCGCCACGGCGCTTGCGGCCGGCTGCCAGTACACCCAGAAGGCCCCGGTCACCTATACGGCGCAGACGCAGGAGCAGCTGTCGGGCAGCGTCGCCGTCGCGCCTTTCGACTATTCGGCCGCCAAGGCCGCCAAGATTCCCGTCAACCAGATCCCCTACGCCGACACCAGCTTCCCCAACGCGGAGCTGCCGCAGCCGGTCCAGGGCTTTGTCGCCGACTCGCTGCGCAAGGAGTTGGCGAAGGCCGGCGTGTCGACGAACGGCCGAACCTGCGCCCTGTCCGGCGACGTGACGCACTTCCAGTTCGACTACCGCGACGTCCTGGCGAAGTTCACGGTCGAGATCCGCTACCGCTTGGCCGATGCGGCGAACCAGCCGCTGTATGAATCGACCAAGCTTGCGCAGTCCGCGGACACGGCAGAACTGCGCGAGCAGAAGCGCCGCCATACCTTGGGCAACCTGGGCAAAGCCCTGGCCGGCTCATTGGCGGTCAAGCCATACGACGTTCGCGGAATGGAAACGTCGATGGGGCCGCAGCCGACGCCGCCCTACCCCTTCCCCCAGGGGTTCGCCCGCATCCTGTCGGAGAACATCGAGCAACTGCTGAAGGACAACGTGTTCCGCAAAGCCGTGGCGCGCTGCGCCTGATCACCCCTCCCCCGCCTTGCGCTCGCGCAGCTTGGCCCAATAGCCCAGGCGCTTGCGGATCTCGCGCTCGAAGCCGCGCTCGACAGGCTGGTAGAACTCCCGGCGCGGCATTCCGTCGGGGAAGTAGTTCTGGCCGGAGAAACCCTCCGCCGTGTCGTGGTCGTAGGCGTAGTCCTTGCCGTACCCCAGTTGCTTCATCAGCTTGGTCGGCGCGTTCAGGATGTGCTTGGGCGGCATCAGCGAGCCCGTCTCTTTGGCCGCCCGCACGGCCGCTTTGTACGCCGTGTAGGCGGCGTTCGATTTGGGCGCCGTGCCCAGATAGATGACGAGTTGCGCGATCGCCAGTTCGCCCTCCGGGCTGCCCAGGCGCTCGTAGGTCTCCCACGCGGCGATCGCCTGGGACAATGCGTTGGGGTCGGCCAGCCCGATGTCCTCGACGGCGAAGCGCGTCAGGCGCCGGGCGATGTACCGCGGATCCTCGCCGCCGGCCAGCATGCGGGCGTACCAGTAAAGCGCGGCGTCGGTATCCGACCCGCGCAACGACTTGTGCAGCGCGCTGATGAGGTTGTAGTGCCCTTCCTGCGCCTTGTCGTAGACCGGCGCGCGGCGCTGGATGGTGGTCGTCAGCGCGTTGGTATCGAGAAGCGTCCCTTCCGGCAGCGCGAACAACTCCTCGCACAGGTTCAGGCAGAAGCGGCCGTCGCCGTCCGCCATCGCCTTCAGCGCGGCGCGGGCGTCGGCGTCCACCGGCAGCGGGCGCCCGGTCTCCGCCTCCGCCCGGCTCAGCAGCCGTTCCAGAGCGGCATCGTCCAGCCGGTTCAGCACGAACACCTGGCAGCGCGACAGAAGCGCGGCGTTCAGTTCGAACGACGGATTCTCGGTGGTAGCGCCGACCAGCGTCACCGTGCCGTCCTCGACATAGGGCAGGAATCCGTCCTGCTGCGAGCGGTTGAAGCGATGGATCTCGTCGATGAACAACAGCGTGCCCTGGCCGGCCGCACGGCGCTCCCGCGCCGCGTCGAACACGCGGCGCAGATCGGCAACGCCGGAAAACACCGCCGACAACGGCTCGAAATGGAGGTCGGTGGACTGCGCCAGCAGCCGCGCGATGGTCGTCTTGCCGCATCCCGGCGGCCCCCACAGGATCATCGAGGCCAGCCGGTGCGCCGCCACCATGCGGCCCAGCGGGCCGTCGGGCTTCAGCAGGTGCTCCTGCCCGACGACCTCGGCGAGGGTCTTCGGACGCAGCCGATCGGCAAGCGGCCGCGGGGCCGCTCCCTCGAACAGGCCTGCGCCCGAATCTCCCTTCCTGGCCATGGTCTACGGCACCTCCGTCTATGGCCGGCAGCGCGCGATGCACTGGCGCATCTGATAGCCGCAGTTGTCAGTGCGCGTGAAGGGTCGCGCTCGCTCCTGCTCCAACGTGCCGTCGGACCCGACCGGCGGCCGCGCGGCCACCGAGTCCATGCAGGAATTGTTGCTGCGCTCGCACTGGCGGATGCAGGATTCCATGCCGTCCGCATCGATCCGCACGCTGCCTTCCGGTGCCGCCTGGGACCGAGTCGCGGCGGGCGGGAGCGCCGGCCGTGCTGCTGTGGCGCCGGACGTGGGCGCGGAGGGATCCGCGCTGACGGGCGGCGGCGGCGCTCCGGTCCCCGGGCGGCGCGCCGGCCCATCGGCGCAGCCGGCCAGCACGATCAGGGTCAACGCGGCGACCAATGGACGGAACATCGGCACTCCTGTTTTCTTCTTGATGAATTAGGGAACGGTCCGGCCCACTATGCCGGGAAGCCAACCAGAAAGGGAACGGCCCAAATGAACGCTCCTTCCAACGGCGCACCGCGCCGCCGCCGGACCTCCGCGGTGGTCTTCGCCGTACTGCTGCTGGGTGGCCTGCTGCTGCTCGCCATCCGCCTCGTCGCCCGGCCCGACATCACCATCGGCGAAGCGGCAATCCCCGTGCTCGGCGGCATCGCCATCGCGGTGGCCCTCGCCGTCATGGTGCGGCGCGACCGCCAGGACCGCGATTCCCTGTCCGCCGATCGTCGCGACCGGCCGGACCAGGGCACGCCCCCCTGACGGGCGGCGCATCGCTACACGAACTTGAAGCTGAGAAGTCCGCCGATCACGACCACCAGCAGGACCGTGGTCACCAGCATCAACCGTTTCTCGATGATCTGCTGCACCTGCGGCCCGTAAAAGTGCAGCAGGATGGCGATCAGGTAGAAGCGCGAGAACCGCGCCACCAGCGAGCACAGAGCGAAGATGACAATGTCCATCTTCGCGATGCCCGCGGTGATCGCCAGCAGCTTGTAGGGAATCGGCGTGACGCCCTTGAGAATCAGCAGCCACGGCCCGATGCTGTTGAACGACTCCTGAAAACGGTGATAGGCATCCCAAAGGTCGTAGAGGTCAAAAATCCAGCGTCCGACCGTGTCGAAGAAGTAGAAGCCGATGGCGTAGCCGAAGAAGCCGCCGATCAGCGAGGCGACGGCGCAGACGTTGGTGTACCACCAGAGCTTCTTCGGATCCGCCAGGCACATCGGGACCAGCATGACGTCCGGTGGCAGCGGAAAGAACGAGCTTTCGGCGAAGGACACCCCCGCCATCCACCAGACAGCGTCACGGCGGGCGGCCCGCTTGAGGATCCAGTTGTAAAGCGGTCTCAGCATGCTCGCGGTCTCAACATACGCCGTGGGCCCGCTCTCCCGGATCCGAAAACAACTCTCCCCGGCGCGAAGGCCGGGGAGAGCGACAACCAGAAGTGATATGGGAACGGCCGCCCCTGAAACAACCGGGCGCCGCGCCGAAGCTTACGCCTCGGCCTCGACCTCTTCGGCTTCCTTCTGGCTCGGACCGGAGTCCAGCCCCTTGGCGGCCGGGTCGCGGTCGACCAGCTCGATCACCGCCATCGGAGCGGCGTCGCCATAGCGAAAGCCGGCCTTAAGGACGCGGGTGTAGCCACCGCTGCGCTCCTTGTAGCGGTCCGCGATGGTCGTGAACAGCTTGGTCACCACCGCGTCATCGCGCAGCTGCGCGAAAGCCAGACGACGGTTGGCCAGGCCACCCTTCTTGCCGAGCGTGATCAGCTTCTCGACGATGGGCCGGAGGTCCTTCGCCTTCGGCAGCGTCGTCTTGATCTGCTCGTGCTTGATCAGCGCATTCGCCATGTTGGAGAACATGGCCTTGCGATGGCTGCTGGTCTTGCTGAACTTACGCCCCGAAACACCGTGACGCATGACGGCGTCCCCCTCTCATGGCTTGGCCCCCCTCGGGGAGCCGGTGGTGAACCCCGCCGCCCTCGTCCCAAGGGGACGGTACGGCCGGGGGCGGGTCGATGCGACCCTGAGAAACCAGCCCCCCCCCGGTGGAGGAGGGGCAAACGCAGGCTTAGTACGGCTCTTCCAGACGCTTGGCCAGTTCCTCGATGTTCTCGGGCGGCCAGTTCGGAATTTCCATACCGAGATGCAGGCCCATCTGCGCCAGCACCTCCTTGATCTCGTTCAGCGACTTGCGGCCGAAGTTCGGCGTGCGAAGCATTTCCGCCTCGGTCTTCTGCACCAGATCGCCGATGTAGACGATGTTGTCGTTCTTCAGGCAGTTGGCCGAACGGACCGACAGCTCGAGCTCGTCCACCTTGCGGAGCAGGTTCTTGTTGAACGGAACCTCCTCGTGCTTTTCCTCGGCGACCGCGTGCGTCGGCTCCTCGAAGTTGATGAAGAGCTGCAGCTGGTCCTGGAGAATGCGGGCGGCGAGCGCCACCGCATCGTCCGGTTTGACCGCCCCGTTGGTCTCGACCGTCATCGTCAGCTTGTCGTAGTCGGTGACCTGCCCGACGCGGGCGTTATCGACCTTGTACGACACCTTGCGGACCGGCGAGAACAGCGCGTCCACCGGAATGAGCCCAATCGGCGCGTCTTCCGGACGGTTCTGCGAGGCCGGGACGTAGCCCTTGCCGGTCTCGACCGTCAGTTCCATGTTGAGCCGCGCGCCCGAATCGAGCGTGCAGATGACCAGATCCGGATCCATCACCTGGATGTCGGCCCCAGTCTCGATCATGCCGGCCTTCACCTCGCCCGGCCCTTCGGCCCGCAGGCGCATGCGCTTCGGGCCGTCACCGCCCATGCGCAGCCCCATCGACTTGATGTTGAGGACGATGTCGGTCACGTCCTCGCGCACGCCGGGAATGGACGAGAACTCGTGCAGCACGCCGTCGATGTGAATCGACGTGACGGCGGCACCCTGGAGCGAGGACAACAGCACGCGGCGCAGCGCGTTGCCGAGCGTCAGACCGAAGCCGCGCTCCAGCGGCTCCGCGACGATGACCGCGACGCGCTCCGGGTCGTCGCCCAACTGGATGTCCAGCTTGGACGGCTTGATCAGTTCCTGCCAGTTCTTCTGAAGCACGGATTACCTCATGCCATCGGGGTGGAACGCAATCCGCGGGCGTCCGGCCGTTCCAATGCTTTGTGGCCGCGATGGCAGCGACCACCTGTCCCGGAACGGCGGAAACCCGCGGGTGCGGATCGGTAACAGATCAGACGCGACGCTTCTTCGGCGGACGGACGCCGTTGTGCGGAATCGGCGTGACGTCGCGGATCGAGGTGATGGTGAAGCCGATGGACTGCAGAGCGCGCAGCGCCGACTCACGCCCCGAACCCGGGCCCTTGACCTCGACCTCAAGGGTCTTCATGCCGTGCTCCTGCGCCTTGCGGCCGGCGTCCTCGGCGGCCACCTGCGCGGCGTACGGGGTCGACTTGCGCGAGCCCTTGAAGCCCATCGTGCCCGACGACGACCAGGCAATGGTGTTGCCCTGCGCGTCGGTGATGGTGATCATCGTGTTGTTGAACGAGGCGTTCACGTGCGCGACGCCGGCGGTGATGTTCTTGCGCTCACGACGACGCAGGCGCGCGGAAGCGGCTGACGGCTTGGCCATGGAAGGATGTCCTTCTTACTTCTTCTTGCCGGCGATCGGCTTGGCCGGACCCTTGCGGGTACGGGCGTTCGTGTGCGTGCGCTGACCGTGGACCGGCAGGCCCTTGCGGTGGCGCAGCCCACGGTAGCAGCCCAGGTCCATCAGCCGCTTGATGTTCATCGCCACCTCACGACGCAGGTCGCCTTCGACCCGGTAGTCGCTGTCGATGGTCTCGCGGATGCGAAGGACCTCGTCGTCCGTAAGCTGGTTCACGCGGCGCTCGGCCGGGATGCCCAGCTTGCCGCAGATCTCCTTGGCCTTGGCCGGGCCAATGCCGTGAATGTAGGTCAACCCGATCTCCACGCGCTTCTGCGCGGGGATGTTGACGCCAGCGATACGCGCC
>DASPIO010000143.1:0-3471 GCA_035629155.1 Azospirillum sp.
TGGCGGAGCAGGGTGTGTCATTTGCGGTACGCCACGTCGGGATCGATTTTGTCGCTCCCGCGAAGCTTGACGATACGCTTGAAGTAGAGACGCGAATCACCGATATCGGCGGCGCCTCCTTCGCAGTTGCACAATCGGTTCGCCGCGATGGCCGAGAGCTGGCGCGGGCGGACGTGAAGGTGGCGATGATCAACCGCGCCGGCCGGCCGACCCGCATCCCCGCACCGGTGCGCGACGCGCTGGACACCCTGTACCAACGGCAGAAGCGAGACTGACGGCAATGGAGCATGCAATGAACGCCGCCGGGGTGGCGGCAAAGGCCCACGACATCACGATGTGGGGGCTGTTCTGGCAGGCCGACCTGCTGGTCAAGCTGGTCATGATCATGCTGCTGGCCGCCTCGGTCTGGTGCTGGGCCATCATCATCGAGAAGCTGATGCGCATCCGCCGGCTGAACGCCCAGGCCGATGCCTTCGAGGAGAGCTTCTGGTCCGGCGGCTCGCTGGACGCGCTGTACGACCGCGTCGGCAAGCGGCCGGAGGACCCCATGTCGGCCACCTTCGCCGCCGGCATGCGCGAATGGCGCCACGCCGCCGACCGCGGCCTGGGCGGCCCCATCAAGGCGTCGCTCCAGCAGCGGGTGGAGCGGGTGATGACCGTGACCATCGGCCGCGAGATGTCGCGGGCGGAGCGCTACATGACCTTCCTCGCCTCCGTCGGCTCGACGGCGCCGTTCATCGGCCTGTTCGGCACGGTGTGGGGCATCATGAACTCCTTCACCTCGATCGCCGCGTCGAACAACACCAGCCTCGCCGTGGTGGCGCCGGGCATCGCCGAGGCGCTGTTCGCCACCGCCATGGGCCTGCTGGCCGCCATTCCGGCGGTGGTCGCCTACAACAAGTTCTCCACCGACCTCGCGCGCTACGCCGACCGCCTGGACGCCTTCGCCGGCGAGTTCGTCGCCATCCTGTCGCGCCACCTCGAAGAGCGGGGAGCCGCCTGAGATGGGCGCATCGCTGGGTGCCAAGGGCGGCCACGGCCGCGGTCGCCGGCGCGGCTACCGCGCGATGGCCGAGATCAACATGACGCCGTTCATCGACGTCATGCTGGTGCTGCTCATCGTCTTCATGGTGGCCGCACCCCTGCTCACCGTCGGCGTGCCGGTCGACCTGCCGAAGACCAACGCCGCGCCGCTGGAGGCGCAGAAGGACCCGCTGTTCGTCACCGTCCAGGCGGACGGCACGGTGTTCGTGCAGGAACAGCGGGTGGACACGGCCGGCCTTGTGCCGCTGCTGGTCGCCATCACCAATTCGAACCCGGAGGCCCGCATCCTCGTGCGCGGCGACGCCAAGATCGCCTACGGGCGGATGCTGGAGGTCATGGGCACCATGAGCGGGGCCGGTTTCAAGAAGGTCGGGCTGGTGGCGGAACTGCCGAACCAGGCCGCTGGCCCGTCCGCCCCGGTCGTGCGCCCGGCCGCCGCTCCCGCCAGGACGCGCTGAGAAGGCGGGCCCGGCCATGCGCGAACCCCTGATCGCTTCGGCGGTGCTGCACACGGCGCTGATCGCGCTGATCGTGCTGGGCCTGCCGCCCAGCGATCGCAAGCTCGACATTCCCCAGTCGATCCCCATCGAGATCGTCGACATCGGCGAGATCACGGAGGCCGCGCGCGTCGACAAGGGCGAGCCGAAGCCGGAGCCGCCGAAGCCGCCGGTCCCGGACGCCAAGCCTGCCCCACCGCCGCCCGAACCGGTGGCCGAAGCCCCCCCACCGCCGCCGCCGCCGCCCAAGGCGCCGGAACCGCCGAAGCTCGCCCAGGTGCCGCCCCCCCCGCGCGAGCCTGAGCCGCCCAAGCGCGCGCCCGAACCGCCGCCCCCTCCGCCTCCGCCGCCCGCGCCGACGCCGGAACCGGCCCCGATTCCGCCCAAGCCGCCCCGGCCGGAGCCTCCCAAGCCGGAACCGCCGAAACCGGAACCGCCGAAGCCGGAGCCCCCCAAGCCGGAACCCCCGAAACCGGAGCCGCCCAAGGCCGAACCGCCGAAGCCGGAACCGCCGAAGCCGCCCGCCCCGCAGGCGAAGCCGAAGCCGGAGCCTGCCAAGGAGCCGCCGAAGGAGCCCGCGAAGGAGGATCCGCTGGCCAAGCTGCTGGGCAACGTCCAGAAGCTGAAGCCCTCGGACAACGCCAAGGCCGATGCCAAGTCGGACGCCAAGGCACAGCCGCAGCAGCAGGCCGCGTCCGCGCCGGCCGGCGCCGCGAAGGCGACGAGCGGCCCGCAGCGGGACTTCAAGCCGTCCGGCCGGGCGATCGACGCCATCCGCAGCCAGGTCGGCAAGAACTGGAACTTCGATCCGGGCCGCAAGGACGCCGGCAACATGGCCGTGGAGATCCGCATCGAGGTCGCGGTCGACGGCACGGTGCTGCGCACCGAGCTGAGCGAGGAGACCCGCCGCCGCGCGTTGAGCGACAGCCATTACCGGGCAGCCGCGGAAAGCGCCCTGCGTGCCATAAACAGGACGCAAAAGCTTGATCTCCTGCCGAGCGAATTCACTCCTGAAACCTATGAGAAGTGGCGAACCATCGTGTTCGCCTTCGACCCAAGGGACATGTAGGACCATGAATAGGAAGACGAGGTTTATGCTGCGGCTGGCCGGGCTGGCCGGCGCCGTGTTGCTCGCCCTGGGCGTGGCCGCTCCGCAGGTGGCGCGCGCCGAGTTGCGCATCGACATCACCAAGGGCGTGGTCGAGCCCCTGCCCATCGCCATCACCAGCTTCTTCGGCGGCGGCGGGCGCGAGGCGCAGATGGGCGCCGACGTGGCCCGTGTCATTTCCGCCGACCTGGAGCGCTCGGGCCTGTTCAAGCCTTTGAGCCCGCAGGCCTTCCTGCAGACGCCCGAACAGCTCCAGCGCGGCGAGCCGCGCTACCAGGACTGGCGCGCCATCGGCGCCCAGGCGCTGGTGGCCGGCGGCGTGAGCGCCACCGGCGACGGCCGCATGAAGGTCGACTTCCGCCTGTGGGACGTCACCGCCAGCCAGTACATGGCCGGCCTGTCCTACACCGCCACGGCGGATAGCTGGCGGCGCATCGCCCACATCATCGCCGACGCCATCTACAAGCGCCTCACCGGCGAGGACGGCTATTTCGATACCCGCATCGTCTACATCTCCGAGTCGGGTCCGGCCAACGCGCGCAACAAGCGTCTGGCCATCATGGACCAGGACGGCGAGAACCATCAGTTCCTCACCGACGGCCAGACGCTGGTGCTGACCCCGCGCTTCTCGCCGACGGCGCAGGAAATCACCTACATGTCGTTCTTCAACAAGAAGCCGCGCGTGTACCTGTTCAACATCGACTCCGGCCGCCAGGAGGTCCTCGGCGACTTCCCCGGCATGACCTTCGCCCCGCGCTTCTCGCCGGACGGCAACAAGGTCATCATGAGCATGGCGCAGAACGGCAACACCGACATCTACAC
>DASPIO010000144.1:0-4912 GCA_035629155.1 Azospirillum sp.
CGGCAGGATCAGCTTGTCCTTGATGAACTGCCAGATGATGCGGGTCATCTCGTCGCCGTCGAGCTCGACGACCGGATTGACTACCTTGATCTTGGTCATGGGTGCGGATTCTCCCCCTGGGGGTTGGGCGTCGTGGTTGTCATTGGGCGCCGGGCGCGCCATCCAGCGGGCGTGTCCGAGGTGCTGCAAAACTGCGGAACCCGGAGGCCCGGGCGGAAGCAATGGCGGTTATATATCACCGGCGCGCCGCCGAAAGGAAGGTTCGGCGGCGGCCCCGCCGCCGCCTTGCCGCCGATGTCGCACCCCGGGGGGAGAACGCGCTCAGAGACGCCGCGTTTCCGTCTCCACGCGGGGCTCCGGCTCGTGCGCCAGCGCCGTGAACACGTCCTCGACCCGGTTCACGACGCGGAACAGCGCGCGGTGCTCCTCGCGGCAGAAACCCTCGTCCACCATGTGGTCGACCAGCGTCAGCAGCGGTCGCCAGTAGCCGTCGACGTCGACCAGCACCACCGGTTTGTCGTGCAGGCGAAGCTGCTTCCACGTCAGGATCTCGAACGCCTCGTCCATGGTGCCCAGCCCGCCGGGCAGCACGACGAAGGCGTCGGAGCGGTCGACCATCATGCGCTTGCGCGTGTGCATCGAATCGACGACGTGCAACTCGGTCAGCGCCGTGTGCTCGACCTCCAGCACCTGGATGTGTTCGGGGATGATGCCGACCACGCGGCCGCCGGCGCCGATGGCGGCGTCCGCCACGATGCCCATCAGGCCGACCCGGCCGCCGCCGTACACCACCTGGACGCCGCGCCGCGCCAGACCCTCGCCCAGGGCGTGGGCGGCCTGCTTGTAGACGTCGGCGACGCGGCTCGACGAGCCGCAGTACACGCACACCGATTTCGGGGCCTTCATCCGTAACCTTTCCCGTCGCTTGGCTTCACGAAGCTGTGATTGACCGCGAGCCGCTGCCCGTTACACCATCGTCCATGGAATAACACGCCCGGCCCCGGCGTCATAAGGGGTACCGAAACACTCATCCGTCCGGGGAGAGACCATCCATGCGCATTCGTTTCCTCAACGTGCTGGCCGCCGCCGCGGTTTCCGCCACCCTTGTCGCCGCCGCTCTCGTCGTTACCGGGGGGCCGGCGGTCGCCGCCGACCCGGTCGAGCAGGTGAAGGCGCGCGAAGCCCTCATGAAGAAGATGGGAGGCGGGATGAAGGTTATCGGCCAGTTCGTGAAGGGCGAGGGAGGCACCCAGGAGGAGGTGCAGAAGGCCGCCGCCGCCATCGCCGAGGTGTCGGCTAACGACGTCGCCGCCGTGTTCCCGCAGGGCACCGCCCAGGGCGTCGGCGACAGCCACGCCAAGCCCGAGCTGTGGGCGCAGTGGAGCAAGACGCAGCAGCTCTGGTCCGACGTGCGCCCCGCCGCCGCCAAGCTGGTGGACGCCGCCAAGGCCGGCGACAAGGCCCAGGTCGCCCAGGCCATGCAGGCGACCGGCAAGACCTGCGCCAACTGCCACGAAGAGTTCCGCATCAAGAAGCAGTGAGGCACGGCATGCGGGCCGCCCCCCTCCGCGTTCTGAGGATGCGCGTCCTGCGGATCGCCGCCGCGCTGCTGCCGCTCGCCCTGTGGGCGGGCGGCGGCGCGCGGGCGGCTGCGCCGGCCCCGCCGACATCGGTGCCGGCCGATCCCGCCTCGTCCGATCCGGTGGCGCGCGGCGCCTACGTCTTCCAGGCGGCCGGCTGCTACGGCTGCCATACGGATGAAAAGGGCGGCGGCAAGCCGCTGGCCGGCGGACGGGCGCTGAAGACGCCGTTCGGCACCTTCTTCACGCCCAACATCACCCCCGATCCGCAGACCGGCATCGGCCGCTGGTCCGACGCCGACTTCATCCGCGCTTTCCGCGAGGGCGTGCGGCCGGATGGCGCGGCGCTGTTCCCGGCCTTCCCCTACACCTCCTACACGCGGATGACCGACCAGGACCTCCGCGACCTGAAGGCCTACCTGTTCGCCCAGGCGCCGGTGTCCCAGCCCAACACGCCGCATGATCTGCGGGCTCCCTTCGGCTGGCGCTTCCTTTTGCCGGTCTGGCAGGCGATGCATCTGGACGAGGGGCCGCGCCCCGCCGACCCGTCCAGGCCGGCCGAGTGGAACCGCGGCCGCTACCTGACGGAGGCGCTGGGCCATTGCGGCGAGTGCCACACGCCGCGCAACGCCCTGGGCGCCATGGAACTCAGCCGCGCCTACGCCGGCACCCCCGACGGGCCGGAGGGCGACAAGGTGCCGAACCTGACGCCGGCCAAGGAAATGGCCGACTGGTCGCTGGGCGACATCGAGACCTTCCTGGAAATCGGCATGCTGCCCGACGGCGACTTCGCCGGCGGCTCCATGGCGGAGGTCGTGCGCAACTCCACGTCGCGCCTGACCAAGGCCGACCGCCGCGCTATCGCCGTGTACCTGAAATCGCTGCCTCCCGCACAGTGACGGCGGCCGAAGGCGCGGGGCAGGGGACGTATGCGCCTGTGGAATGGTTGTGGTAGCCCCTTTGCCCATTTGCGCTGTTGCTTCGCGTGCTTGGTCTGACTGATAGTCCACATTTGTTCGGCCAATGCAGGTCGCACGCCAGCGGTATGGTGCGGCGGTGAAACGAGCGGTTCTTCTGGGTGGTGCCGGTGCGGCCGTGTTGGCCGGCGCCGTCGCGTTCGCGGCCTTCCGTCCGGCTCCCCCGGCGCCGGAGGCGCTGGCCGTTTCGCCCCATGCGCTGCCCACCCCGAATCCCCCGCCCATGACGCGCCCGGTCACGGCCTCGCCGCCCCGGATCGTTCCGCCGGCCGCCCAGGCCCCGAGTGCCCAGGCCCCCACCGCCCAAGCCCCCGCCGCCCCGCCGGCCGCCACCCCGCCGTCCCAGGTCACGCCCGCCGTGGTCCGGCCGCCGGCCCCGGTGGAGACCGGGCCGCGCTTCGACGTCGTGCGCGTCACGCCGGAGGGCGAGGCGGTGATCGCCGGCCGGGCCACGCCGGGCGCCACCGTTGTCGTCTTCGACGGCGACCGGCCGATCGGCGAAGCGGTGGCCGACAAGCGTGGCGAGTGGGTGCTGCTGCCCGGCGACCCGCTGCCGCCCGGCAGCCGCGAGTTGAGCCTCGTCGAGCGCACGCCCGGCACCAAGCCGGTGCCGTCCGGAAACGTCGTCGTTCTGGTGGTGCCGGAAGCCAGGCGTGACGTGGCCGGCCGCCCGGCCGAGGCGGCGGGCGCGCTGGCCGTCTCCGTGCCGCGCGACGGCGGCGCCAGCACCGTGCTGCAGGTCCCGCCGCCCACGCCGGCCAAGGAGCCCGAAGCCAGGGAGCCCGACGCCAGGAAGGAGCCCGCGAAGGCGGCTGCGGCTCCGGCGCCCGGCGGCTCCTCGACCCGCGGCATCCCGCCGGTGCCGGCGGGCGGCGTCACCGTGGAGACGATGGACTACGACACCGCCGGCAAGGTCGCCATGGGCGGCCGGGCGCAGCCGGGCGACGCCGTCCAGCTCTACCTGGACAACAATCTCGTGGGCAGCGCCCCGACGGACACCGAGGGGCGCTGGCGTCTGTCGCCGGAACGCCCGGTCGACCCCGGCGTGTATACCCTGCGCGCCGATCAGGTCACGACGTCCGGCAAGGTGGTGGCGCGGGTCGAACTGCCGATCCAGGTGTCCGAGGTGCCGAAGGACCTGCCCGACGGCGACCGCGTCGTCGTGCAGCCCGGCAACAGCCTGTGGCGGATCGCCCGGCGCACCTACGGCGACGGCGTGCAGTACACGGTGATCTATCAGGCCAACCGCGGCCAGATCCGCGACCCCGACCTGATCTACCCCGGCCAGATCTTCACGCTTCCGACGACGAATTGAACGGGCGGGGTGAATCGTAGGTCGGGTTGAGGCACAGCCGAAAACCCAACGCGTCCGCATCGCCCGCAATGTTGGGTTTTCGCTGGCGCTCAACCCACCTACGACATCACAAATGCTCCGCCAGCAGGCGCAGGAACGGCCGCGCCTCGTGCAGCAGCAGCACGGTCTGGTGGATCAGGTCCTCCGCCGCCACGCGTCCGGCCACGCGGGTCTGGCCGGCCAGCAGGATCTTCTGCCCGTCCTGCACCACGAATCGCGCGCGCCTCAGCGGCAGCGCCTGGATTCCCCGCAGCACCATCAGCAGCTTGCGCCGGCGCTCCGGCGCCTGGACCGTGTAAGGGATGTGGCCGACCTCCGCCCACACCTGGCAGACCGCGCCGTCCTCCTCCGGGCTGACGGCGGCGTGGAACGGCATCCCGTCGGCGATGAAGGTCAGGCGCGAAGGCTGCGGCGGCGTGGCGATGGCCAGCAGCCCTTCCGGCGTGGTGGTGACCGCGTTGAGGCCGAGCGGCAGGGCGGACGCCGCCACCTCGGCCAGCGACCGCAGGGTTTCCAGGCGGTTGGCGACGGGAACAGACACGCGGGCAATCCCATTCCTGCAATGATCCGTGCGAGAGTTGGGCGCGGCCCGCTAAAATTCTGTAAAGGCCGGGCGGGTATCTCTAGAATGCGCCGCTTCCGAAGCAGGAGAGTGTTTATCCGGCATGTCGTCCGCTCTTGATACCGTCATCGTTCCCGTCCATCGCGCCGGTTGGCCGTTCATCGCCGGATTCGCCGTGGTGTCCCTCGTGCTCGGGCTGGCGGTGGCGCCGCCGCTGGGCTGGCTCGGCCTCCTGGCGACCGCCTGGTGCACCTACTTCTTCCGCGACCCCGACCGGGTGACGCCGACGCGGCCGGGGCTGCTGGTCAGCCCGGCCGACGGCCGCGTCACCATGATCGTGCCGGCGGTGCCGCCGCCCGAGCTGGGCATGGGGCCGGAGCCGCGCACCCGCATCTCCATCTTCCTCAACGTCTTCAACGTGCACGTCAACCGCGTGCCG
>DASPIO010000145.1:0-3771 GCA_035629155.1 Azospirillum sp.
TGGCCGCCGCAGTACGTGATCATGGACGGCCAGACGCTGGAGCCGCTGAAGATCGTCTCCACCCGCGGCGTCACCGTGGACGGCGCCTACCACCCCGAGCCGCGCGTCGCCTCCATCGTCGCCTCGCCGATCAAGCCGGAGTTCGTGATCAACGTGAAGGAGACCGGCCTGATCAAGCTGGTCGACTACAGCGACATCAAGAACCTGAAGGAAACCACCATCGAATCCGCCAAGTTCCTGCACGACGGCGGTTGGGACGCGTCCAAGCGCTACTTCCTGGTGGCCGCCAACGCGTCGGACAAGGTGGCGGTGGTCGATACCAAGGAAGGCAAGCTGGCCGCGCTGGTGGACACCAAGCCGAAGCCGCACCCGGGCCGAGGTGCGAACTTCGTGCACCCGAAGTTCGGGCCGGTGTGGGCGACCTCGCACCTGGGTTCGGACGTCGTCACGCTGATCGGCACCGACCCGGACAAGCATCCGCAGTACGCCTGGAAGGTCGTCGAGGAGCTGAAGAACCACGGCGCCGGGTCGCTGTTCGTGAAGACGCACCCGAAGTCGAAGAACCTGTGGGCCGACGCGCCGCTGCACCCCGAGCGTGAACTGGCGGAGTCGGTGTCGGTGTTCCACATCGACAACCTGGCCAAGGGGGCGGAGGTCATCAACGTCGCCCAGATGGCCGGCCTGCCGGAGACCAAGGCGATCAAGCGCGTCGTGCACGCCGAGTACAACGAGGCGGGCGACGAGGTGTGGTTCTCGATCTGGGCCGGCAAGACCGATCCTTCGGCGATCGTCGTTATCGACGACAAGACCCGCAAGCTGAAGACCGTGATCAAGGATCCCAAGCTGATCACGCCGACCGGCAAGTTCAACGTGCTGAACACCCAGCACGACATCTACTGAGCGTGAAAACGTCCTCCCGGGGATTGTCCCGGGAGGACGTCTTTCTTTCCGCATGAACAGTCTGTTTGAATAGGTGGTGCCATGGCGATGGAAAGCGTCTGGACACGTCTTCGGCGTGTGCGCGTCCTGGGCGCCTCGCTGGTTGGGGCGGCGGCGATCTTCGTCGCGGGAATCGTGTTCTGGGGCGGCTTCAACACCGCCATGGAGGCGACCAACACGATGGAGTTCTGCATCTCGTGCCACGAGATGAAAGACAACGTGTACCAGGAATACACGAAGACAATTCATTTCGAGAACCGCACCGGCGTGCGCGCGACGTGCCCGGACTGCCACGTTCCCGACCCGTGGATCCACAAGATGAAGCGCAAGATCCAGGCGTCGAACGAGGTGCTGCACTGGCTTCTGGGCTCGGTCGACACGCCGGAGAAGTTTGACGCCAAGCGGCTGACGCTGGCGAAGAACGTCTGGGAGTCGATGAAATCCAACGATTCGCGCGAATGCCGCAACTGCCACAGCTTCGAGGGCATGAGCGCCGAGAAGCAGAAGCAGCGGGCCAAGAAGCAGCACGAGATGGCCAAGGCCGACGGCATGACCTGCATCGACTGCCACAAGGGCATCGCCCACAAGCCGGTGCACCACCTGCTGGAGGAGAAGGACGGCGAGAAGGTTGCGGCCAACGCCGCCGCCACGCCCGCCGCCACGACCCCGGCCCCGGCGAAGCCGGTGCAGACCGCCGCCGCCCCGGCCGTGGTGCCGGCGGTGGTGCCGGCCCCGGCCGCCCCGGTTGCCCCGGTCGCTCCGGCTCCGGTGGCCGTTCCGGTCGCTGCGGCTGCCGCTGCCGCTCCGGCGCCGGCTCCCGCTCCCGCGGCGGGTGGCGCCTCGGCGTCCGTCGACACGCCGGCCGTCGACTGGTCGAAGGTCCCGGCGAAGAAGGTGACGCTGTTCTATCCGGGCCAGACCTCGTTCGAGTGGATCCAGAACGGCCCCGACCACGGCGGTGCGCGCGCCTTCAAGAAGGGCGAGGCGTGCTCCGGCTGCCACGAGGGCGAGCAGGCCGACATGGGCGCCAAGATGGTGTCGGGCCAGAAGGCGGAGACGATGCCGATCCCCGGCAAGCCGGCTTCGATCCCGCTGTCCGTCCAGGCGGCGCACGACGGGGCCAACCTGATCCTGCGCTTCCAGTGGCCGGCCAACCCGCACGCGCCGGTGCCCTTCGCCGACGGCGGCAAGCTGGATCCGGAGAACCAGGTGAAGCTGGCCTTCCTGATCGACAGCGGCAAGGTGGCGGACGCCGACCGCAGCGGCTGCTGGTCCACCTGCCATCACGACGCGCGCTCCATGCCGGACGCGCCAGCCGGGCAGAACATCACCAAGTACCTGCCGCAGACCCGCACCGCCGTCTCGATCAAGGACAGCCCGCGCGGCGGCTGGGACAAGACGAAGCCCGAAGGCGATCTGGCGCAACTGATGGGCGAGGGCGTGTTCATGGACCTCGTGCGCTGGAAGTCGGGCACCAACAGCCTGGAGGACGGCCACGTCTCGGCCGAGCGGGTGATGACCGGCGGGCAGGGCGGCAGCGGCAGCGGTTCACTGGCCGACGGGATCTGGACGGTCACCATCGTGCGCAAGCTGGCATCCGACAAGCCGGGCGACATCAGCATCGAGCCGGGCAAGCTGTACACCATCGGCTTCGCCATCCACGACGACCACACCAACGCCCGCTTCCACCACGTCTCGGTGGACTACAAGCTGGGCCTGGACAACGCCGAGGCCGGGATCAACGCGGTCAAGCAGTAGGGCGCGACCAGCACGCGCAGGTTGGCGCCAAGCGTCAGCGCGGCCCAACACTCCCTTCCACGGACAGGGGTGTTGGGCCGCCCTGCGGTTGGCCCAACCTACGGCGTTCCTTTCAGGAGATCTCCATGCGAATCGCCACGCTCACCGCCGCTCTGGTCGCCACGGCCTTCAGTGGCGGCGCTTCGGCTGCGGAGGTCGAGGTGCTGATCGACAAGAACCGCTACGAGCCGGCGTCGATCACGGTGAAGGCCGGCGACACTGTCGTCTGGCGCAACGCCGAGACGCGGACCAGCCACGACGTCGCCTTCGACGATGACGTACAGTCCGAGCGGCTGATGCCGGAGGACCAGTACCGGCGCACCTTCGCCACGCCCGGCCGCTATCGCTACCACTGCGTGCCGCACCCGCACATGAAGGGCGAGGTGGTGGTGGAGCCGTGATGTCCAGTACAGCCCCTCTCCACGCCATGCTGGGAAGAGGGGCCGTACCGCAGATCACCATTGGCAGCGAAAGGTCACGCCGGTGGCAATATTGCCACTTTGATCGCCGATCGGCATGGTGATGGTCTCGATCCTGGAGCCATTGGCAAGCTTTCCACTGTCGGTCACACACACCGCCGTGGCGCCGCCGTAGCCTTTGGTTACTCCTATGACGCCGTGCGCAATCTGTATCTGCCGGGCCAGGGCTGCGACGGAACCGAACGCCAGGGCGCCAACGACGACGCCAGCGGCAAAACCTTTCATGCTCATCTCGAAACCTCCGGTTGGAAGACGCCGTCCGTTGACTTGGTCACCACGGCAGACCGAAAGTTCCAGGCAAAATTCTGAACCGGGCACTCCCTGTCGGCGGGGCATCACCATTGGCCACCGGTGCCGCGCGGGTTCGGCCCGCGACCGACGGGCCGACCACGACGACGTAGCCCTGCCGTATTTCCGGTAGTGTCTCAGTTTGAAATCTGAGACCGGCGGATCACTCCGCCGACTCCGCCTCCGCCCGCTTCTTGTACGGCCCCCGCTTCTTCGGCGGTTCGGCCCGCGCGTCGATCGCGGAGGCGATATCCTCCATGCTCCACAG
>DASPIO010000146.1:0-25818 GCA_035629155.1 Azospirillum sp.
CCCAGTCAGCTTGTTCAAACCCATAAGGCATTCCCGAACCTCCCGCATGCTTTCCGCTAAGCATATAGGAACGCGCGGCCCGATGCGAACGCCCTTCGCGCTGCGTTCGTCTACGAATGAAATTCAAACTGAGACACTACCGTATTTCCCGCCAGCTTGACATCCATCAAGGGGCGTTCCGGCGGAGTGCCGGAGCATGCGGGCATCAACGGCGACAGCGATCGGAACCGAACATGGCTGTTGGACGGATATACCTGGTGGGCGCCGGACCCGGCGATCCGGACCTGCTGACGGTCAAGGCGGTGCGCCTGATCGAGCGGGCGGACGTCGTCGTGTATGACCGGCTGGTCAGCCCCGGCATCCTGGCCCTCGTCCCCGCGACCGCCGAACGCGTCTTCGTCGGCAAGGCACCCAAGCGACACACCCTGCCACAGGACGAGATCAACGCGCTGCTGGTGCGGCTGGGCCGCACCGGGCGGACGATTGTGCGGTTGAAGGGCGGCGATCCCTATGTCTTCGGGCGCGGCAGCGAGGAGGCGCTGGTGCTGGCCGAGGCCGGCATCCCTTTCGACATCGTGCCGGGCGTCACGGCGGCCACCGGCTGCGGTGCGGCGGTGGGCATCCCGATGACGCACCGGGGCCTCGCAACCAGCGTGCGCTTCGTCACCGGGCATGGGCGCGAGGACCGCGACCTTGAGGTGGACTGGGCGAGCCTTGCCGACCTCAACACCACACTGGTCTTCTACATGGGCCTGATGAACGTCGCGGAGATCCGCCGCCGCTTGATTGCCGCCGGATTGCCAGCGGCCACGCCGGCCGCCGTGGTCTGCGCCGGAACGACGGCGGAACAGGTGGTGTGCCTTGGCACGTTGGACGACCTGCCGGAACGCACGGCGCGCACCGACCTGCCGTCGCCCTGCCTGATCATCATCGGCCGCGTCGTGTCGCTGGCCCGCCAACTGGCACCCAACCTGCGTGAGGCCGTTCCCCTTGCTTTGGAGACGGTCGATGCGTAGGGGCTCGCTGCTGCTGGCGGCTGCGTTGCCGCTGCTGGCCGCCGCCGGGGATCCGGCGCCAGCGCGGCAGACCGAACTGGATTACATGCTGCGGCAGGACTGCGGGTCATGCCACGGGATGACCATGAAGGGCGGCCTGGGCGCGCCGCTGCTGCCCGAATTCCTGCAGGCCAAGGCGCCGGACGCGCTGGCCGAGGTGGTGCTGGACGGCATCCCCGGCACGCCCATGCCGCCGTGGCGCGGCCTGCTCACCGCCGACGAGGCGCGCTGGATGATCGACCGGCTGCGCCGGGGATTGGACCAATGACCCTTCGCCGTTCCTTCGCCCTGGTGGCCCTGACCGCCGCCCTGGTGTCCGCCGGCCCCGTCTTCGCCGCTTGCGGCGGCGCGGAGCCGCGCGGCACCAACGACCTGGGCATCGTCATCGAACGCGCGGTCGGGCGGATCAAGGTGGTGGAGAACACCGCCAACACGGTGCTGGCGACCGTGGAGGGGCTGGGCGACCTCAGTCACGCTTCGGCCGTCATGTCGCGCGACGGGCGCTATGCCTTCGTCTTCGGGCGCGACGGGGGGCTGAGCAAGGTCGACCTGCTCGGCCGCTGCATCGAGAAGCGGGTCATGCAGGCCGGCAACTCCATCGGCGGCGCCATTTCCGAGGACGGAAAGCTGGTCGCCGTCGCCAACTACGAACCGGGCGGCGTGAAGGTGTTCGACAGCCAGACGCTGGACCTCGTTGCCGACATCCCGGCCGTCTACGGCCCGGAGGGGGCGCGGTCCAAGGTGGTGGGGCTGGAGGACGCGCCGGGCAACCGCTTCGCCTTCAGCCTGTACGACGGCGGCGAGATCTGGCTGGCCGACCTGTCCGACCCGAAGAATCCGCAGGTGCGCAAGTATACGGGCGTCGGCAGGCAGCCCTACGACGCGCTGGTCAGCCCGGACGGGCGCTTCTACATCGCCGGCCTGTTCGGCGAGGACGGTCTGGCCGTGCTCGACCTGTGGGACCCGGACGCGGGGGTGAAACGGGTGATGGACGGCTACGGGCGCGGCGAGCAGCCGCTGCCCGTCTTCAAGATGCCGCACCTGGAGGGGTGGGGTTTCGCCGGCAATCTGGTGTTCCTGCCCGCCATCGGCCGGCACGAGGTGCTGGTCGTGGACTCCACCACCTGGACCGAGACGGCGCGCATCCCCGTGGCCGGGCAACCGGTGTTCGTGGTGGCGCGGCCGGACGGGCGGCAGGTGTGGGTGAACTTCGCGGTACCCGATTACGACAAGCTGCAGGTCATCGACGTGCCGGCGCGCAAGGTCGTCGCCACGCTGACGCCGGGCAAGGGCGTGCTGCACCTGGAGTTCACGCCGCGCGGCGAGCGGGTGTGGGTGTCCGTGCGCGACACCGACCGCGTCAAGGTCTACAGCACCGGCACGCTGGCCGAGGTGGGCGAGATCGCCGCCGACAAACCCAGCGGCATCTTCTTCACCGCCCGCGCCGGCCGCATCGGCTTTTAGGGAGAGGCGCGCCATGGACGAGCTGGACCGACGCCTGCTGAACGAGTTCCAGCGCGATTTCCCGCTGGACCCGCAGCCCTACGCCACCGTCGCCGCTCGCCTGGGCTGCACGGAGGGGGAGGTGCTGGAGCGGCTGAAGCGGCTGCAGGCGTCGGGCGCCGTGGCCCGCGTCGGCGCCACCTTCCGGCCGAACCGGGTGGGCTCCTCCACGCTCGCCGCCATGGCGGTGCCGGCCAACGACCTGGACCGCGTGGCCGCCATCGTCGGCGGCTTCGAGGAGGTCAACCACAACTACCAGCGCGTCCACCGGCTGAACCTGTGGTTCGTCGTCACCGCACCGTCGCGGGAGCGGGTGGAGGCGGTGATCGTCGCCATCGCGCAGGCGACGGGGCTGGAGGTGCTGGAACTGCCGATGGTGCGCGCCCATCAATTGGACCTGGGATTCCCGCTATGGAACTGACGCAACGCCTGCTGGGCCGGCTGCGGCGCGGCCTGCCGCTGGTGGAACGGCCGTATGCGGCCATCGCCGCCGAACTGGGGGTGAGCGAGGCGGAGGTCGTCGCCGACATCCGGGCGCTGCGCGACGCCGGCGCGATATCGCGCTTCGGGGTCATCGTCGACCATGGCGCGCTGGGCTTCACGTCCAACGCCATGGTGGTGTGGGACATCCCGGACGCGCACGTGGATGTGGCGGGGGAGGGGCTGGCGCGCTGCCGCGGCGTGTCGCTGTGCTACCAGCGGCCCCGGCGGGCGGCGTGGCCGTACAATTTGTTCACCATGATCCACGGGCGCGACGCCGACGAGGTGCGCGCCGTGGTGGACGCCGCCGCCGAAGCCTGCCGGCTGGTCGACGTGCCGCACGAGCTGCTGTTCACCGTGCGCCGCTTCAAGCAGACCGCGCCGTGCTACGGCGTGGCGCGGAGGGCGTGATGGACGATCTGGACCGGAGGCTGGTCAACCGTTTGCAGGACGGTTTGCCGCTGGTGGACCGGCCGTTCGCCGCCGTGGGGGCCGAACTGGGCCTGGACGAGGATGCCGTGGTCGCGCGCGTGCGGGCGATGGCGGAGGGCGGGCTGCTCACCCGCTTCGGCCCGATGTACCACGCCGAGCGCATGGGCGGCGGGCTGACGCTGGCGGCGCTGAAGGTGGGGGCGGACGATTTCGAGCGCGTCGCCGGCATCGTCAACGCCTTCCCCGAGGTGGCGCACAACTACGCCCGCGACCATGAGCTGAGCATGTGGTTCGTGCTGGCGACCGAGACGCCGGAGCGCATTGCGACGGTGATCTGCGAGATCGAGGCGGCGACGGGGCTGGAGGTCTTCAACTTCCCCAAGCAAGCCGAATACTACCTGGACCTGAGGTTCACGGCATGACTTTGGATGACATGGACCGCCGGCTGATCGTCGCCACGCAGGCCGGCCTGCCGGTGACGGCGCGGCCCTTCGCCGCCGTCGGCGAGCAGCTCGGGATTCCCGCCGAGGAGGTCATCGCGCGGTTCGAGCGGCTGCTGGCGCTGGGCGTCGTGCGCCGCATCGCCGCCGTGCCGAACCATTACAAGCTGGGCTACGTCGCCAACGGCATGACCGTGTGGGAGGTGCCGGAGGAGGTGATCGACGAGGCCGGCCGCATCCTGGCGGCGCTTCCCTGCGTCAGCCATTGTTACCGCCGTCCGGCCCGCCCGCCTGAGTGGCCCTATACGCTGTTCGCCATGGTGCACGCCAAGGACCGGGCCGAGGTCGCCGACCGCATGGCGGAGATGGCGGCGCTGCTGGGCAATCGGGTGCGGGGGCACACGGTGCTGTACAGCACGAAGATCCTCAAGAAGACGGGGCTGCGGTTGCAGGGGTAGGTGCGTGACGTTGGGCCGCGCTGACGCATGGCGCGGCCCAACGTCGTGAACGCCTCACGCCGCTTCCGTCTCCAGCTCCGCGCCGGCCAGTTCGGCGATTTCCGCGCCGGTCAGGGTCTCGCGCTCCAGCAGCGCTTCGGCGATGGCGTCCAGCGCGCGGCGGTCGGTGGTGAGCAGGCGGCGGGCGCGCTCCATCCCCTCGTCGGTGATGCGGCGGACCTCCTCGTCGATGCGCCACGCCATGCGTTCGGAGGATTCGCCGGCCGTGTGGGCGACGCAGCCGACCATCTCGCTCATCCCCCAGGCCGTGACCATGCGCCGGGCGATGTCGGTGGCGGCGCGGAAGTCGGCCTCGGCGCCGGTGGTGATGGCCTGGCCGCCGAACACCAGATCCTCCGCCGCGCGGCCGGCCATGGCGACGGCGATGTCGGCCTCCAGCTTCGCGCGCGACAGCGACACACGGTCGCCTTCCGGCAGGCGCACGACCATGCCCAGCGCGCGGCCGCGCGGGATGATGGTGGCCTTGTGGATCGGGTCGGCCGCCGGGCAGCGGACGGAGACCAGCGCGTGCCCGGCCTCGTGCACCGCCGTCAGGCGCCGCTCATGGTCGGACAGGGCGAGGCTGCGGCGCTCGTTGCCCAGCAGGACGCGGTCCTTGGCGTATTCGATGTCGGCGTGGGTGACGACGACGCGGCCCTGGCGCGCCGCCGACAGCGCCGCCTCGTTCAGCAGGTTCGCCAGTTCGGCGCCGGAGAAACCCGGCGTGCCGCGCGCCAGCGTGTGCAGGCAGACGTCGGGGGCGAGGGTGAGGCGGCCGGCGTGCACGCCCAGGATGGCCTCGCGCCCGGCCACGTCCGGCGGGTTCACGTGGATATGGCGGTCGAAGCGGCCGGGGCGCAGCACAGCGGCGTCCAGCATCTCCGCCCGGTTGGTGGCGGCGATGACGATGACGTCGCCGCCGGTGACGATGCCGTCCATCTCGACCAGCAGCTGGTTCAGCGTCTGCTCGCGCTCGGAATGGGAGGTCGCTTCGCCGCGCTTGCCGGCCAGCGCGTCGATCTCGTCGATGAAGAGGATGCAGGGCGCCTTGGCGCGGGCCTGCCGGAACAGGCTGCGCACGCGCGCGGCGCCCAGGCCGATGAACATCTCCACGAAGTCGGAGCCCGACGCGGCGAAGAACGGCACGCCGGCCTCGCCCGCCACGGCCTTGGCCAGCATGGTCTTGCCGGTGCCGGGCGGACCCACCAGCAGCAGTCCCTTGGGCACGCGGGCTCCCGCCTTGGCGAAGCGGTGGGGGTCCTTGAGGAACTCGACCGTCTCCTGCAGCTCCTCCTTCGCCTCGTCCACGCCGGCCACGTCGGCGAAGGTCACGCCGGTGTCGTCGGGGGCGACGCGGGTGGCGCGGTTCAGGCCGAACATCTGCCCGCCGCTCAGCGCCAGCCCGGCCACCAGCAGGCCGAGGATCAGCAGCGGCGCCATTTTTTCCAGCACGGTGCCGGTCTTCGCGACGAGGCCGCCGCCCTCCTCGAACGCCAGCGCCACGTCGTGGCGGCGCAACTCCTTCAGCAATTCGTCGGTGACGGGGACGACGGAGCGGAAGCGGCGGCCGTCGGTCGCGGTGGCATGGGCGGCACCCTGCGCGAAGGTGACGGAGGCCATCTCGCCGCGCCCGGCCATGGACAGCAGCTCGCTGTAGGTCGCGTCGGCCTCGCCGCTGTGGCGGGCGTAATCGCTCCAGGCGGCGAAGCTCAGCCAGCCGGCAAGCAGAAGCAGGACGGCGGCGAGGGAGAGAGTCAGTTTCCGGGGCAGGGGCGGCATGTGACCTTACCGTGAGCGGAGCGATAGCGCCAAATTGCGCTAAAAAATCCGCTCACGGGGCGGCCGGTTCAATCGCTTTCGTCTTCCGTCTCTTCTTTGACACCGCCGTCGCCTTTGGCGTCGGCATCGGCGGGCGGTTCACCGCCGCCGAGGCGGGCGGCGAAGTTGCCGAAGAACTGGTCGGCCGTCCGGCGCGCCACCCCGGCCACGAGGCGGTTGCCGATGGCCGCCAGCTTGCCGCCGACATCGGCCTTCGCCTCGTAGCGCAGCACCGTGCCGTCGCCGTCGGGCGTCAGGGCGACGCGGGCGTTGCCCTTGGCGAAGCCGGCGGCACCGCCCTGCCCCTGGCCGGCAATGGTGTAGCCGTTGGGCGGGTCGATGTCGGACAGCGTGACGGCACCTTTGAAGGTGGCGCTGACCGGGCCGACCTTCGTGGCGACGGTGGCGGTGAAGTCGGTGTCGGAGGTGCGCTCCAGCTCCTTGCAGCCGGGGATGCAGGCCTTCAGCACCTCGGGATCGTTGAGCGCGTCCCACACCGCCTGCGGCGGGGCGGGGATGCGGTGCTCGCCGGACATGTCCATGGGGTGTCTCTTTCTCTCCCGTTGTTCTTGGGCGGGCGGGGGGTGTTGGGCCAAGCGCCAGCGCAGCCCAACACCTCCATCACCTCACTTGTTCATGTAGTGCTCGCGGAACTTGTCACGCAGCGCCGTCTTCAACAGCTTGCCGGTCGCGGTGTGCGGCAGTTCGTCCACGAACACCACGTCGTCGGGCAGCCACCACTTGGCGACCTTGCCCTCGTAAAAGGCGAGCATGGCGTCGCGGTCGATGGTGCGGCCGGGCTTGGGCACGACGATCAGCAGCGGGCGCTCGTCCCACTTCGGGTGGAGCGCCGCGATCACCGCCGCCTCGGCCACGTCGGGATGGGCGACGGCGATGTTCTCCAGCTCGATCGAGCTGATCCACTCGCCGCCGGACTTGATGACGTCCTTCGACCGGTCGGTGATGTTCATGTAGCCGTCGGGGTCGATCGTGGCGACGTCGCCGGTGCGGAACCATCCGTCGGCGTCGTGCGTCTGCCCATCCGGCTGGACGTTGTAGTAGGCGCTGCACACCCACGGTCCCTTGACGTACAGGTCGCCGAAGGCCTTGCCGTCCCACGGCAGCTCCTGGCCGTCGCCGCCGACGATCTTCATGTCGACGCCGTACAGGACGCGGCCCTGCGTCATGCGGATGCGCATGGCCTCCTCGCCGGTGGCATCGGCGTTGGACGCCTTGAAGCGGTTGTAGGTGCCGATGGGGCTCAGTTCCGTCATGCCCCAGGCATGGTCGACGCGCACCCCGTAGTCGCGGTCGAACACCTCCATCAGCACGCGCGGGCAAGCCGAGCCGCCGATGATCAGTTGTTTCACCGTCTCCAGCCGGCTGCCGGAGGTCTGCAGGTGCTGGAGCAGGCTCATCCAGATGGTCGGGACGCCGGCGGCGACGGTCACGCGCTCGGCGTTCATCAGTTCCGCCATGGGGGCGCCCAGCAGGTGCGGGCCGGGCATCACCAGCGTGGCGCCGACCAGCGGCGCGCCGTAGGGCGTGCCCCACGCGTTGACGTGGAACATCGGCACCGCCGGCAGCACACGGTCGACCGAACGCAGGCCCATGGTGTCGGCCAGGCAGATGCCGTAGGCGTGCAGGACGGTGGAGCGGTGGCTGTACAGCACGCCCTTCGGGTCGCCCGTGGTGCCGGAGGTGTAGCAGAGCGAGCTGGCCGTGTTCTCGTCGAACTCCGGCCACGCGTAATCCTCGTCGGCGGCGGCCATGAGGTCTTCGTAGCAGTGCAGGTCCATGCCGGCCGGCAGGCTCATCTCCGGCATGTGGGCGGTGTCGCACATCATCACCACCGCCTTCACGCTGCCGGCCAGCCGGGGCGCCAGCCCTTCCAGCAGCTTGGCGAAGGTCGTGTCGGCGAACAGCACCTTGTCTTCGGCATGGTTGACGATGAAGGCGATCTGGTCGGGAAACAGGCGCGGGTTGATGGTGTGGCAGATGGCGCCCATGCCGGAGACGGCGTAGTACAATTCGAAATGCCGGTAGCCGTTCCAGGCCAGCGTGCCGACGCGGTCCTGGGCGCCGACCCCCAGCTTTTGCAGAACCCGCACGAGGCGCCGGGCGCGCCGCTCGGCCTCGACATAGGTGTAGCGGTGCACGTCGCCCTCGACCGTCTTCGACACCACCCCGGCGTCCTTGTGGTGGCGGGCCGCGTGCGTGAGCAGCGACGAAATCATCAGCGGGCGCTGCTGCATCAATCCAAGCATGACGGAACCTCCCGATCCGGGCTTCCCTTGCGCGGGTGCCCTGTTTGTCTGTGCCTGACTGGGAGATTGCCCCGGTCCGCGGCTGGGGGCAACGGGCACGCATGGTGTAGATCGACGCATCCGGGGCAGGGATGACGAATGCCGGGGCGGCATGGCTGTGCCGCGTGCGCACGCCTCCACAAATCATTCTTCGACCTGAAATCATTCATCGACCTGATGGCGCGCGGTCCCTAAGATCGCCGGCCGCGCACCGCGGGATGGGAGGGGCAAGTGGGCCGACGCGACGACGACAGGGACGACAGCGCGAAGACGCCGCGCGACCGCTTCACGGGCACGCCCGCAGACCGTCTGGTGCGGCTGTGGCGCGCCGAGGATCCGCGCTTCGACGAGCTGCTGGACGAGCTGCTGGACAACGGCCGCCAGGCGGTGATCGACGTGGCGGTGCAGAAGCTGCGCGACGACGAGCAGATGGCCTTCATGGACGACGTGGAAACGCTGTCCGAGATGGTGGATCGCGTCAACGATTCCGGCGAGCGCATGGCGACCAGCCTGTACTGGTTCGTGGCCGAGGTGACGGACGAGGCCGAATCGGCGCCGCCCGTCCACCTGCTGGAACAGGCGTTCACCGGTGCCGACCTGCTGGCCGAGGGCGAGACTCTGCGCCTGGTTCCCGTGTGGCTGGATCCGGAGCCGCTGTCCTACCTGGATCCCAGCGACCGCCGGGCGCTGCTGCGCCGGATCATCGCGTCCTTCGAGGATGCCGCCGACAACATGGAAGACCAGGAGCTGACCGCCGATCCGGCGGATGGCGCCGGCCTGCTGGCCTTCGTCGGCCTGTTCGAGCAGCGCCTGTCCGACCGCGAGGGCGAGGAGGCGGAGGAAGCGGTCGACGAGGAGGCGGAGGCCGCGGAGGACGCGCGCCTGCTGGCCGCTCTCGACGTCTTTTCGGCCGCCGTGGCCGACGCCTACGCGCCGATCACCCGCTGCCGCCCGGTGGGCGGGCTGACCGACCTGCTGGACTTCGTCGCCGAGGAGCCGTGGGACGACACCGCCGTGCTGAGCGACCTCGGCCGTTTCGTCGACGTGGCTTCGGCCGAGGTGGAGGACGGCGTGGTGGACGCCGCGGTGACCTGGACGCCCGGCGTGCTGGAGGTGGGCCTGAGCGCCGGTGACGGCCGCTGGCTCGATTCCGCCACGTTCGACGTGGGTGAGGAGCAGCTCGGCCCCGCCATGGAGGTGCTGAAGCGCCGCTGTCGCACGGTGAGGCCGGCGGCGAAGGGGTGACGTGCCCGACGTTGGGTTTTCGCTGCGCTCAACCCAACCGACAACTCACCCGTAGGTTGGGTTGAACCGCAGGTGAAAAACCCAACGTCCCGCGCCTCTCACAACAGGAACCCCTCCACCGGGATCTCCGGCGTGCGGGCGGCCATCAGGTCGGCGACGACGCGGGCGGAACCCATGGCCAGCGTGAAGCCCAGGGCCCCGTGGCCGGTGTTGAGCCACAGGCCCGGCACCGGAGTGGGGCCGAGCAGCGGGGCGCCGGTGGGTGTGGCGGGGCGGAGGCCGGACCACGGGCGGATGTGGTCGTAGTCGGCCGCACCGGGGAAGGCCGCGCGCGTCTCGCGCACCACGAGGTCGAGGCGGCGGGGGTGGATCGCTGCGTCGAGCCCGACCAGGTCGGCGATGCCGGCGGCGCGCAGGTCGCCGCCGATGGGCGCGTACACGATGCGCCGGGCGGAATCCGTGATGCTGACCCTGGGCGCCCTGGCGGGATCGAGCATGGGTGCCGACACGCTGTAGCCCTTCAGCGGGTAGATCGGCAGGTCGAGCCCGGCGCCGCGGGCGAAGCGGGCGCTGCCAACACCGGCGGCCAGCACCACGGCGTCCGCTTCGACCACGCCGCCGTCGGTGTCCAGGCCGGTGACGCGGCCCTGCTCCAGGCGCAGGCTCAGCGCCGTCGTGCCCAGGCGGAAGATGACCGGCGTGGGGGCGGATTCCAGGATGCGGCGCAGGCTCTCGCACAGGCCGTGGCAGTCGCCGACCTCTTCGCTGGGTGTGTGTATGCCGCCGGTGAGGCGCGGGCGCAGGGTGGCCAGCGCCGGCTCGATCGCCACGCAGCCGTCGGCGTCCACCGCCTGTTGTTCGCTGCCCAGCTCGCGTTGATAGGCCATCTGCGCTTGGGCGGACTCGAAGCCCTCGCGGCTCGAATAGACGACCAGCTTGCCGTTGCGGGCGTAGGCGAAGTCCAGCGCCGGGCCGTGCTCGTCCACCACCGCGTGCAGCATCCGGCGGCTGAGGCTGCCCAGCGCCAGCAGGCGGCGGGTGGTCAGGCGGCTCTGCGTCTCCGTGCAGGCGGCGAGGAAGCGCAGGATCCAGCGCCACTGGTGCGGGTCGGCCGCCGGGGCGAAGCGCAGGGGCGAGTCCGCGCGCAGCAGGTAGCCGGGAATGGACTTCGGGACCGCCGGCCCGGCCAGCGGGGCGACGTAGCTGTAGCTGAGCTGCCCGCCGTTGGCGAAGCTGGCCTCCAGCCCGACGCCGGGGGCGCGGTCCACCACCGTCACCGCGTGCCCGTCGCGGGCCAGGAAGTAGGCGGACGCCATGCCGACGATGCCGGCGCCGAGGACGATCACGTGCATGGCCGGGGTTCCCTTCAGGCCGTCCGCGCGCCGGCGTGCATCCGCGCGGCCGGCCGGCGCCGCCGCTGCAGCATCACGACCACGCCCAGCAACAGCAGCGCCGGAATGAACATCCAGTGCTTGGACGGCCGTTCGGCGGGCAGCAGAAGCTCCTGGATCTCCCAGTCGAGGTCGAGGCCGAGACGGTTGGCGACGCTGCCGAAGCGGATGTCGTCGACCAGCATCTTGCCGTCCTCCTCGCGCAGGGTGACGCCCACGGCCTTGAGCCGCTCCGCCCCCGTGCGCCCGTCGCCGAGCGGCAGGCGGATGGCCTTCTGCGCCGTGTCGCCGCGGATCGTCTCGCCGGTGGCGCGCAGGTGGAGGGCGCCGTTGGGAGGGGCCGCGGCGGCAGCTTCCTCGATGCGTTGCGGAGCGACGCTGTCGTAGGGCGGGTACAGGAGGTCCATCCAGAAGCCCGGCCGGAACAGCGTGAAGCAGATGAGCAGCAGGACCGCCGTCTCGTACCAGCGGTTCCTGACCAGGAACCAGCCCTGCGTGGCGGCCACGAACATCAGCATCGCCAGCAACGCACTGCCCGCCACCAGCGCGAAATGGGCCGGGCCGGTGATGCCGATCACCAGCAACTCGGTGTTGAAGATGAAGATGAAGGGTAGCAGGCCGGTGCGGATCTCGTAGCGGAAGGACTGTACCCCGGTCTTCACCGGATCGGCGCCGGAAATGGCGGAGGCGGCGAAGGCGGCGAGGCCCACGGGCGGTGTCACATCGGCCATCAGGCCGAAGTAGAAGACGAACAGGTGCACCGCCACCAGCGGCACGGCCAGATCGTTCTGCGCCGCCAGCTCCACGATCACCGGCGCCATCAGCGTCGCCACCACCACATAGGCGGCGGTGGTCGGCATGCCCATGCCGAGAATAAGGCAGATCACCGCCGTCAGCAGCAGCATGATCATCAGGTTGCCGCCGGACAGGAAGTCCACCAGCTCCGTCAGCACCAGCCCGACGCCGGTCAGCGACACGGTGCCGACGATGATGCCCGCCGCCGCCGTGGCGATGGCGATGCCGATCATGTTGCGGGCCCCCAGCACCATGCCGTCGGCCGCGTCCGCCAGCCCCTGGCGCAGCGGCGTGGCGAGGTCGCCTTCGCGCCGGAACAGGGCGGTCAGTGGGCGCTGCGTCAGGACCACCACGATCAGTGTCGCCGTGCCCCAGAAGGCCGAGAGGCCGGGCGACAGCCCCTCCACCATCAGGCACCAGACCAGGACGAACACCGGCACCAGGAAGTGGAGGCCGGTGCGGGCCACCTCGCCCACGTCGGGCAGGTGAGTGAGGATGGCAGTGGGGCTGTCGACCTCCAGGTCCGGATGGCGGGCGCGCAGGGCGACGAGGCCCGTGTAGGCGGCGGCCGTGGCCGCCGCGGCGATCCAGATGGTGGCGCCGCCGAACACCTGCTTGGTCCAGCCCAGCCCGTAGTAGACGGCGCCGCAAAGCACCACGAAGCCCGTCGCCGTCATCAGGAAGGACAGGCCCGAGTGCAACAGATCGCGCTGCCGGGTGCGCTTGATGCCGGTCAGGCCCAGCTTGGCGGCCTCGATATCCACCACGTAGAACAGCGCGATGTAGGTGATGATGGCGGGCAGGAAGGCGTGCTTCACCACCTCGGCGTAGGAGATGCCGACGTATTCGGCGATCAGGAAGGCGGCGGCGCCCATGACGGGCGGCATGATCTGGCCGTTGACGCTGGCCGCGCACTCGATGGCGCCGGCCTTGTGGGCGGGGTAGCCGACGCGCTTCATCAGCGGGATGGTGAAGGTGCCGGTGGTCACCACGTTGGCCACCGACGAGCCGGAGATGACCCCCGTCAGCCCCGACGACACCACCGCCGCCTTGGCCGGCCCGCCGCGCAGGTGCCCCAGCAGCGCGAACGACAGCTTGATGAAGAAGTTGCCGGCCCCGGCGCGCTCCAGCAGCGTGCCGAACAGCACGAACAGGAAGACGAAACTGGACGACACGCCCAGCGCCACGCCGAACACGCCCTCCGTGGTCAGCCACATGTGCGACATGACGCGGCTGATCGAGGCGCCCTTGTGCGCGATCATGCCCGGCAGCCAGGGGCCGGCGAAGATGTACGCCACGAACACCGTCGCCACGATCGGCAAGGCGGGACCGAGGGCGCGCCGCGCCGCCTCCAGCAGCAGCAGCAGGCCGGCCACCGAGGCGACGAGGTCGAGCGTCGTCGGCAGGCCCGGCCGCTGCGCCAGCGCCCCGTAGAACAGGTAGAGGTATGCGGCGCAGAAGGCGCCGGCCAGCGCGAACGCCCAGTCGGACCACGGCACGTACAGGCGCGGCGAGCGCTTGAAGGCGGGAAAGGCCAGGAAGGCGAGGAACACCGCGAACGCCAGATGGATGGCGCGCGCCTGCGTGTCGTTGAGGATCAGCAGCCCCGTGGTGAAGGGCAGGGGCGAGGCGTACCAGAGCTGGTACAGCGACCACAGGAACGGCACGACGACGAGCAGGCGCGCGGTCCAGCCGGAAGGCTTGCGCCCGCCGGTGTCGGCCTCCGCGACCAGATCCTCAAGCTCGGCGCGCTTGTGCGCGTCGACGTCTTCGACGGTCATGGGGGTGCCTTGTGCAGGCTCTCCCCAAGGATCGTCGCAGGTTGGGTTGAGCGCCAGCGAAGCCCAACACGGTCCGCGGTGGGAACACGTTGGGCTTCGCCTTCGGCTCAACCCAACCTACGCCTGATCCTTGGGAAGGGCGTTGATCCCTACATCCAGCCCTTTTCCTTGTAGTACTTCACCGCTCCCGGGTGGATCGGGGCGGAGTTGCCGTTCTTCAGCATCTCCTTGGGATCCAGGTTGGCGAAGGCCGGGTGCAGCTTCTTGAACTCCTCGAAGTTCTCGAAGACCGCCTTGGTGACCGCGTAGATCATGTCGTCCGGCACCTTGGCGGAGGTGACCAGCGTCGCCACCACGCCGTAGGTCGGCGTCGGGTCGGGGTTGTTGGCGTACAGGCCGCCGGGGATGTTGACCTTGGCGAGGTAGGGGTGCTGCTGCACCAGCTTGTCCACCGCCGGGCCGGTGATCGGGATCAGCTTGCCGCCGCAGGCGGTGGTCGGGTCCTGGATGTTGGCGGACGGGTGGCCGACGCCGTAGAAGAAGGCGTCGATCTTGTTGTCGCACAGCGCCGGCCCGTGCTCGTCGGCCTTCAGCTCCGACGCCAGAGCCAGATCGCTCAGCGTCCAGCCCAGTTCCTTGAACAGCTCCTCCACCGAGGCGCGCGTGCCGGAACCGGGGTTGCCGACGTTGAAGCGCTTGCCCTTGATGTCGGTGAACTGCTTGATGCCGCTGTCGGGGCGCGCCACGACGGTGAACGGCTCCGGATGCACGGAGAAGACCACGCGCAGGTCCTCGTACGCTCCGGCGTCCTTGAAGTTGGCGGCACCCTTCAGTGCGTTGTACTGCACGTCGGATTGGGCCATGCCCAGGTCCAGCTCGCCGCCGCGGATGGTGTTGACGTTGAATACCGAGCCGCCAGTCGATTCGACCGAGCAGCGGATGCCGTGCGCCTTGCGGTCCTTGTTGACGAGGCGGCAGATGGCGCCACCCACCGCGTAGTACACGCCGGTCACGCCGCCGGTGCCGATGGTGACGAATTTCTGCTGCGCCGCCGCCGGCGCCGCGCCGCCGAGGCCGCCCGCCAGAACGGCCGCGGCCAGACCCATCATCAGCGTGTTCTTCTTCATCGTGTCACCCTCCTGTTTGACTTGTGGTTTTTTATGATGATGCCGCTCATTTGCCGGCTTCGGCCAGCACGGAATCGACCGCCTCGCCCAGCAGGCCGACGATTTCATCGACGTCGCGCGACGTGACGGTGAAGGGTGGCGCGAGCAGCACGTGGTCGCCCCGCCGGCCGTCCACCGTGCCGCCCATGGGGTAGCAGAGCAGCCCGCGCCCCATGGCGTCCGCCTTGATGCGGGCGTTGAGGGCGAGTGCGGGATCGAACGGTTCCTTCGTCGTGCGGTCGGCGACCAGCTCGATGGCCTGGAACAGGCCGCGTCCGCGGATGTCGCCGACGTGCGCGTGGTTGCCGAAGCGCGCGGTGAGCGCCGCCGCCAGCGCCTCGCCCTGGCGGCGGACGTTGGCGAGCAGGTCGTCCTCCGCGATCACCCGCTGCACCTCCAGCGCCGCGGCGCAGGCGATGGGGTGGCCGAGGTAGGTGTGGCCGTGCTGGAAGAAGCCGGAGCCGTCGCGGATCGCTTCGAAGATGCGCCGGTGCACCATCAGCGCGCCGATCGGCTGGTAGCCGCCGCCCAGGCCCTTGGCGATGGTGACGAGGTCGGGCGTGACGCCCTCCTGCTCGCAGGCGTAGAGCGTGCCAGTGCGGCCCATGCCGCACATCACCTCGTCCAGGATCAGCAGCACGCCGTAGCGGTCGCAGATCTCGCGGACGCGGGTGAAGTAGCCGGGCACCGCCGTCACCGCGCCCAGCGTGGCCCCCACCACCGTCTCGGCGATGAAGGCGGCGACCGTGTCGGGGCCGAGGCGCAGGATCTCCGCCTCCAACTCGTCGGCGACGCGCAGGCCGTAGGCCTCGTCATCCTCGCCATCGCGGCGGCCGCGGTAGGCGTAGCAGGCGGAGACGTGCGGCATGTCCACCAGCAGCGGCTCGAACTGTTTGCGGCGCCACAGGTTGCCGCCGGCCGACAGGGCGCCCAGCGTGTTGCCGTGATAGCTCTGCCAGCGGGCGATAATGTGGCGGCGCTGCGGCTGCCCCATCTCCAGGTGATACTGGCGGGCCATCTTCAGCGCCGCCTCCACCGCCTCCGACCCGCCGGATACGAAGTAGACGCGGTCCAGCCCGGCCGGTGCCGAGGCCGCCAGCGTGTCGGCCAGATCCTCGGCGGGCCGGCTGGTGAAGAAGGAGGTGTGGGCGTAGGCCAACTCCTCCGCCTGCCGCTTGATCGCCTCGATCACGCGCGGATGCCCATGGCCGAGGCAGGAAACGGCGGCGCCGCCCGAGGCGTCGAGGTAGCGGCGGCCGTCGGCGTCGAACAGGTACAGCCCCTCGCCGCGCACGGCGACGGGATAGCTGGCCCTGGTGTGGCGGTGGAAGACGTGGCTCATGACCCGGTCTCTCTCCATCAGCCGCGCAGGATGGTGCGGCTCTGCTCCCGCATGAACTGTGCCAGATAATAGGGGCCGAGTCCGCCCTTGCCGCTGACGCCGGAACCCTTCCAGCCGCAGAAGCTCTGGATGCCTGGCCACGCACCGGTGGTGGCGCCGCTGGGCCGGTTGGCGTAGAGGACGCCGGCCTCGGCCATGTCGAGGAAGCGCTCCAGTTCGCCATCGTCCCGGGTGTAGATGCCGGCGGTCAGGCCGTAGGCGACCCGGTTGCCGTCCTCGATGGCGGTGTCCAGGTCGGTGAAGCGCAGGACGCTGAGGAAGGGCAGGAACAACTCATCCGTGTTGATGCGGTGATCGGACGGCAGATCGGCGACGACGGTCGGCCGCACGAAAGCGCCGTGGTCGAACAGGCCGCCGCTCAGCACCTCGCCGCCCAGCAGGACGCGGCCGTCGCGCCGGGCCTCCGTAACGGCGGCCTGGAAGCGGTCGCGGGCCTTCGTGTCGATTACCGGGCCCATGAAGACGTCGCGCTCCTCCGGGTTGCCGATGCGGATGCGGCCGGTGGACTCGGCAAGGCGGGCGAGAAAGTCGTCGAGGACGGATTCCTGCACGTAGACCTTGGAGCAGGCGCTGCACTTCTGCCCCTGCAGCCCGAAGGCGGAGCGCATCACGCCGGCCGCCGCGGCGTCCAGGTCGGCGTTGGCGGTCACGTAGGCGGGGTTCTTGCCGCCCATCTCGACGATCAGCGGCTTGGCCCACGGCCCGGCGGCCAACGCGCGATGGAGGCTCATGCCCACCTGATGGGAGCCGGTGAAGGCGACGCCGGCCACCTGAGGATGCCCGACGAGCCGCCGTCCGACCTCCGCTCCCCCGCAGACGAGGTTCAGCACGCCGTCCGGGATGCCGGCCTCCGTCAGCGCCTCGACCAGCAGGGCGCCGGTCAGGCCGGCCATGGGGCTGGGCTTGTAGACCACCGTGTTGCCGGCCAGCAGGGCGGCGCACGTCATGTTGACGGACAGCGCCAGCGGGAAGTTGAACGGCGCCACCACGGCAAAGACGCCCAGCGGACGCAGAACGTCGCTGGTTTCCTCGCTGGGGAAGGCGCGCTTCATCGCCTGGCCGAAGCCGCCGTGCCGTTCCATCTCGTCGCAATAGTAGCGGATGAGATCGGTCGCCTCCTCGGCCTCGCCGATGGCCTCCAGGCGCGACTTGCCGACCTCGATCAGGCAGGCGGTGCCGAGTTCGTACTTGCGCGCGTCCAGCACGGTGGCGGCCTTGCGCAGCACCGCCACGCGGTCCTGCCAGCGCCGCCGCGACCAGTCGCGGAAAGCACTCCGCGCGGCGGCCACGGCGCGGTCGATGGCGGCGGGGGCGGCCTCGACGAAGCGGCCGAGCGCCACGCGGCCGTCGACGGGACTGGCGGCGGCGTACCACGCGCCGTCCTCGTCAGCGCGGCCGGCGATGTGGTTGGGGCGGTCGCGGCCGAGCAGGGTGGCCTTCACCTCCGGGATCAGGCGGTCCAGGTGGTCGTGCACCGGCGTGAAGTCGGTGGCGATGTTGGAATAGGTGACGCGCGGCAGCGCAGCCAATGACATGGCTTTCCGTCCTCCCTCTTTTGCTTTCGCCTCTGGCGGGCGTTTTCGGTGCGGGGCTCGCCAGGGGCGATCCTCCGCATGAATGATTATCAGCCTGAATGGCGGTTTCCGCCAGCCCCGTGTGTCGCACCTTGAGATTGCGGGGCATCCCTCCTAGGCTGGCGTCCGGCATGCGCCGTAAAGAAAAACGAGGAGGGACCGATGTCGGGTTTGCAGGATGTGGTGATCGCCGGGGCGGTACGGACCGCCGTTGGTGACTTCGGCGGCGCGCTCAAGGACACGGCGCCGGCCGACCTGGGCGCTCTGGTGATGACCGAATCGCTGCGTCGCGCCGACGTGGCGCCAGCCGAGGTGCAGCACGTCGTCGTCGGGCAGGTGATCCAGACCGAGCCGCGCGACATGTACGTCTCCCGCGTTGCCGCCATGCGCGCGGGCATTCCAGACGTGACGCCGGCCATGACGCTGAACCGCCTGTGCGGGTCGGGCCTGCAGGCCATCGTCTCCGCCTCGCAGATGATCCGCCTGGGCGAGTGCGACGTCGCCGTCGCCGCCGGCACCGAGTGCATGAGCCGGGCGCCGTACGTTTCGACCGGCATGCGATGGGGTGCGCGGCTGGGCGACGCGCAGATGGTGGACGCGCTGGTGGGCGCGCTGACCGACCCGTTCGGTCACGGCCACATGGGCATCACGGCGGAGAACGTGGCGGCGCGCTACGGCCTCGACCGTGCCGCGCAGGACGCCTTCGCCGCCGAAAGCCACCGCCGCGCCGTGGCCGCCATCGCCGAGGGCCGCTTCAAGGAGCAGATCGTCCCGGTCGAACTGAAGACCCGCAAGGGCGTCACTCTCTTCGACACCGACGAGCACCCGCGCGCCGAGACGACGGCGGAAAGCCTGGGCACGCTGAAGCCCGTCTTCAAGAAGGACGGCACGGTAACCGCCGGCAACGCGTCGAGCATCAACGACGGCGCGGCCTCGGTCGTGCTGCTGTCGGCGCGCGAGGCGGAGCGCCGGGGGATGAAGCCGATGGCCCGCGTGGTGGCCTGGGGCCATGCCGGCGTGGCGCCGGAGGTGATGGGCCTGGGGCCGATCCCGGCGGTGCCGATCGCGCTGCAGCGCGCCGGCCTGACCATCGCCGACATCGACGTGATCGAGAGCAACGAGGCCTTCGCCGCGCAGGCCTGCGCGGTGTCGAAGGAACTCGGCTTCCCGGCGGAGCGCACCAACCCGAACGGCGGCGCCGTGGCGCTGGGCCATCCGGTGGGGGCGACCGGCGTGATCATCACCGTGAAGACGCTGTACGAGCTGCGGCGCACCGGCGGCCGCTTTGGCCTGATGACCATGTGCATCGGCGGCGGGCAGGGCATCGCGGTGATCGTCGAGCGGTTGTAAGAGCGCACACCGAGACTGACGTTGGGTTTTCGGCTGACGCCCCGACCCGACCTACGGCTCAGCGGTAGGTTGGGTCGGGCGCAGCGAAGCCCAATGTCCCCATGCGCGGCACCCATGCCTTGCGCTGCGGCGCAAAAAGCATAGTTCGTGCTGCAAAAGCCAACGGGAGAGGTCCATCGTGAGCCCCGACGCACCCGTCGCCGAAAAGGACCGAACGGAACCGCGACGCTCCGACCTGCCGCCGCGCCGCCGGGTGGCGCGGTGGAAGCTGGCGGTCGGCCTCATCGTCATGCTGGCCGTCCTGGGTGCGCTGGGGGCCGCGCTCTATGGCTTCAACGCGTTCCGCGACAAGGCCATCGCCGACTTCTTCGCCAGCAACAAGCCGCCGCCCACGCCGGTGGCGGTGGCCGAGGCCAAGGTGCAGTCGGTGCCCAAATACCTGTCCGCCATCGGCACGCTGGCCGCCAGCCGGCAGGTGACGGTGGCGCCGGAAGTCGGCGGGCGGGTGATGGAGATCTTCTTCCAGTCGGGCGCGACGGTGAAGGCCGGCGACGCCATCGTGCAGATCAACGACGCCACCGAGCAGGCCGAACTGCTGGGCCTGCGCGCGCAGGCGCGCCTTGCCGAGATCAACCTGGAGCGCGCGCGCAACCTGCTGCGCAATCAGGCCGGCCCGCAGGCGCAGGTCGACCAGATGCTCGCCCAACTCGACGAGATCAACGCCAACATCAAGCGGATGCAGGCGACCATCGCGCAGAAGGCGATCCGCGCCCCCTTCGACGGGGAATTGGGCATCCGGCAGGTCAACGTCGGGCAGATCCTGGACGTCGGCAGCCCGGTGGTGACGCTGACCGACCTCTCCACGCTGTTCGCCAACTTCACGCTGCCGGAGCAGACGCTGAACAGCCTGCACGTGGGGCAAGCGGTGCTGGTGGGGTCGGACGCGGTGCCGGGTCGCAGCTTCGACGCCAAGATCACCACCATCGAGCCGCAGGTCAGCGCCGAGACGCGCGCCATCAAGGTGCAGGCGACGCTCGCCAACCCGGAGCGCAAGCTGCTTCCAGGCATGTTCGCCGACGTGCGCGTCGTGCTGCCGCCGCGCCCCGACATGGTCGTCGTGCCGGAGACGGCGGTGGACTACACGGTGTACGGCGATTCCGTGCTGGTCGTGCGCGCCCGGAAAGACGCCGAGGGCAAGGACGCGCTGGTGGTCGAGCGTGTGCCGGTGAAGACCGGCGACCGTTTCGAGAACGGCGTGGAGATCCTGGACGGGCTGAAGCCGGGCGACCGGATCGTGGTGTCCGGCCAGTTGAAGCTCGACAACGGGGCGGCGGTGACGATCGCCGACGCCAACCCGCTGGCCCCGCCGCAGACCCTGCCGCGCAACTGAGGCGACCGCCATGGCCTTCACGGACATCTTCATCCGACGGCCGGTGCTGGCGCTGGTGGTCAGCCTGCTGATCCTGCTGGTCGGCGCGCGGGCGCTGCTCGACCTGCCGATCCGCCAGTATCCGGAGCTGAAGAACACCGTCATCACCATCACGACGGCCTATCCCGGCGCCTCGCCCGACCTGATGCAAGGCTTCATCACCACGCCGATCGAGCAGGCGGTGGCGACGGCGGAGGGGGTCGATTACATCACCTCCTCCTCCACGCAGGGGCAGAGCCAGATCCAGGTGTACGTGCGGCTGAACTTCGACCCCAACGTCGCGATGACCGACGTGATGGCGAAGGTGCAGCAGGTGAAGTACCAGCTCCCGCGCGAGGCCAACGACCCGGTGATCCTGAAATCCACCGGCGAGACGACATCGATCCTCTATATGGGCTTCGCCAGCCCGCAGCTCTCCGGCCCGGCCATCTCCGACTATCTGACGCGCGTGGTGCAGCCGCTGCTGGCCACCGTGGACGGCGTGGCGTCCGCCGAGATCCTGGGCGGGCAGACCTTCGCCATGCGGGTTTGGCTGGACCCCGTGCGGATGGCGGCCCGCGGCATCTCCGCCGCCGACGTCAGCGCCGCGATCCAGGCCAACAACTACCAGTCCGCACCGGGGCAGGCGAAGGGCGTGTTCGTGGTGACCAACGTCACCGCCAACACCGGCCTGACCGATGTGGAGCAGTTCCGCCAGATGGTGGTGAAGGCGCAGGACAGCGCGCTGGTGCGCTTGAAGGACATCGCCGAGGTCGAGCTGGGAGCCCAAAGCTCCAACTCCAGCGTGGCGATGAACGGGCAGCAGGCGATTTTCATCGGGGTCAATTCGACGCCCACCGGCAACCCGCTGAACATCGTCGCCGACATCCGCAAGATGGTGCCGGAGCTGCAGCGCAACCTGCCGCCGACATTGAAGATGGAGATCGTCTACGACAGCACGCGCTTCATCACCGCGTCGATCAACGAGGTGCGCAACACGCTCTTGGAAGCGGTGGGCATCGTCATCGTGGTGATCTTCCTGTTCCTGAGCTCCTTCCGCGCGGTGCTGATCCCCATCGTCACCATCCCGCTGTCGATCATCGGGGCGGCGACGTTCATGCTGGCCATGGGCTTCTCGCTGAACCTGCTGACGCTGCTGGCCATGGTGCTGGCGATCGGGCTGGTGGTGGACGACGCCATCGTGGTGGTGGAGAACGTGCACCGCCACCTGGAGGAGGGGAAGACGCCGGTGCAGGCGGCCCTCGTGGGCGCGCGGGAGATCGTCGGCCCCGTCATCTCCATGACCATCACGCTGGCCGCCGTCTACGCGCCCATCGGGTTTCTGAGCGGCCTGACCGGCGCGCTGTTCCGCGAGTTCGCCTTCACGCTGGCCGGAGCGGTGATCATCTCCGGCATCGTCGCGCTGACGCTGTCGCCGATGATGTGCTCGCTGCTGCTGACGCGCGAGATGAGCGAGGGGCGCTTCGCCCGCTTCGTCGACCGCAACTTCGAGCGGCTGGGCAACTGGTACTCCCGCCGCCTGTCGGGCGCCCTGGACTACCGGCCGGTGACGCTGCTGTTCGGGTTGGGGGTGCTGGCCGCCGTCGGCTACCTGTTCCTGCACACCATGTCGGAACTGGCGCCGGAGGAGGACCAGGGCATCCTGTTCGGCATCACCAAGGCGCCGCAGTACGCCAACCTGGACTACATCGACATCTACGGCCAGCAGGCCGACCAGGTCTTCGCCGGCTTCCCGGAGACCGACACCCGCTTCGTCATCAACGGCGCGCTGAGCCCGACGCAGGGCTTCGCCGGCATGATCCTCAAGCCCTGGGACGAGCGCACGCGCAGTGCCAAGGAGTTGCAGCCGCTGGTGCAGGCGGAGCTGGGCAAGGTGACGGGCATGCAGATCTTCATGGTGTCGCCGCCGGCCCTGCCGGGTTCGACGGGCGGGCTGCCGGTGCAGATGGTCATCGCCAGCCCCGGCGACTACCGTACCATCTACGACGCCATGGAGCGCATCAAGGCCGAGGCGCAGAAGAGCGGCATGTTCATCGTCGCGGACAGCGACCTGCAGTTCAACAGCCCGATGATCCAGTTGAAGATCGACCGTTCCAAGGCGGCCGACCTCGGCCTCAACATGCAGCAGATCGGCGGCGCCCTGGCGACGCTGGCGGGCGGCAACTACGTCAACCGCTTCAACCTGAATGGCCGCTCGTACGAGGTGATCCCGCAGGTGCCGCGCACGTGGCGCCTGACGCCGGACGACCTGACGCGCTACTACGTCGCCGCGTCCGACGGCACGCAGATCCCGCTGTCCACCGTGGTGCGCGTCGAGACGACGACGATGCCCAACGCGCTGACCAAGTACAACCAGTTGCCCTCCGCCACCTTCTCCGCCGTGCCGATGCCGGGCGTCACCATGGGCCAGGCGGTGGACTTCCTGGAGGCGCAGGCGCGCGCCCACCTGCCGGCTGGCTTCACCCACGATTACCTGTCGGAATCGCGGCAGTACGTGACGGAAGGCAGTCAGCTCATGGTCACCTTCGTCTTCGCGCTGGTCGTCATCTTCCTGGTGCTGGCCGCGCAGTTCGAGAGCCTGCGCGACCCGCTGGTCATCCTGATCAGCGTGCCGATGTCGATCTTCGGCGCGCTGCTGCCGCTGTTCCTGGGAGCGTCCACCATGAACATCTACACGCAGGTCGGGCTGGTGACGCTGATCGGGCTGATCACCAAGCACGGCATCCTGATGGTGGAGTTCGCCCGCGAGATGCAGATCAACGAGGACGCCGACCGCCGCACCGCCATCGAGCACGCCGCCCGCGTGCGCCTGCGCCCGATCCTGATGACCACCGCCGCCATGGTCGTCGGCCTCGTGCCGCTGCTGACCGCCAGCGGGGCGGGTGCGGCCAGCCGCTTCTCCATTGGGCTGGTCATCGTGGCGGGCATGCTGATCGGCACGCTGTTCACGCTGTTCGTGCTGCCGGCGGTGTACACGGTGTTGGCGACCGACCACCGGGCCAGGGCGCATTCCGCCCGCGCGCGGGAAATCGCCGCCGTGTCGTGAAAATTTCCCGTTTCCTTCGAGCGGCGCGCGGGTAATGTCCGCTTCCGGTATTCGCCGCAACCGGGAGTGACCCTGCGATGTTCGAGAGCACCTGCGACCTGTACGACCGTTTCGAAGCCACCGCCCGTGTCGCCGATCCGGTGTTCCGCGACTTCGGCAAGCGCCACCGCTTCTCCGGCGAGGTCGTGACGGTCAAGTGCTTCGAGGACAATTCGCGGGTCAAGGAGCTGCTGGGCAAGCCCGGCAAGGGCAAGGTGCTGGTGGTGGACGGCGGCGGCAGCCTGCGCGCCGCGCTGATGGGCGACCTGATCGCCAAGAGCGCTGTCGACAATGGCTGGGAAGGCGTGGTCATCCACGGCTGCGTGCGTGACGCGGCGGTGCTGGCGGGCCTCGACCTGGGCATCAAGGCGCTGGCGGCGATTCCGCGCAAGACCGTGCGCAACGGCGAGGGGCAGACGGACCTGGCCGTCACCATCGCCGGCATCCGCGTGACCCCCGGCGACCGGCTGTTCGCCGATGCCGACGGCGTCCTGGTGCTGAGCGCGGAGGAGTTCAACGCCTGATCAACCCCCGATATATGGGTTTTCGGCGCACTTCGCATTTGCAAAAGACCGCCGCTTGCTGCCGAAGGGCAGGGGGGCTATAACTCCTGCCCAATCGAGGGGGGCGGCTGAAAGCCCCCCGATATCCGGGGCGGCGCGGCTGCATGCGCCATCCAGTCCCCGCCGATGTCACAACAGGCCCGGCTGAACGGGCCGGATTCTCGAGCGTCAGTCCGTTCACGTCGTCCAACCACTTGAAATCGAGAGGTTTTTGCCGTGCTTGAAGCATACCGCCAGCATGTGGCTGAGCGTGCCGCGCTCGGAATCCCGGCCCTGCCCCTGTCGGCCAAGCAGACCGAGGAGCTGGTTGCGCTCCTGAAGAACCCGCCCAAGGGCGAGGAAGCCTTCCTGGTCGAGCTGATCACCCACCGCGTGCCGGCCGGCGTGGACGATGCCGCCAAGGTGAAGGCCGCCTTCCTGGCCGCCGTCGCCAAAGGCGAGGACAAGTCGCCGCTGATCTCCAAGGTCAAGGCGACGGAGCTGCTGGGCACCATGCTGGGCGGCTTCAACATCAAGCCGCTGATCGACCTGCTGGCCGACGCCGAGTGCGGCGCCGCGGCGGCGGCTGGCCTGAAGACCACGCTCCTGATGTTCGACTACTTCCACGACGTCAAGGAACTGGCCGACAAGGGCAACGCCAACGCCAAGGGCGTGCTGCAGTCGTGGGCCGACGCCGAGTGGTTCACCTCGCGCCCCGAAGTGCCAGCCAGCCTGACGCTGACCATCTTCAAGGTGTCGGGCGAGACCAACACCGACGACCTGTCGCCGGCCCCGGACGCGTGGTCGCGCCCGGACATCCCGCTGCACGCGCTGGCCATGCTGAAGAACGCCCGCCCCGGCATCGACCCGGACGAGCCCGGCAACCGCGGCCCGGTCAAGCAGCTCGAGGCGCTGAAGGCCAAGGGCAACCTCGTCGCCTACGTCGGCGACGTGGTGGGCACCGGCTCGTCGCGCAAGTCGGCCACCAACTCGGTGCTGTGGTGGACGGGCGAGGACATCCCGTTCGTGCCGAACAAGCGCTTCGGCGGCGTCTGCCTGGGCTCCAAGATCGCCCCGATCTTCTACAACACCATGGAAGACGCCGGCGCGCTGCCGATCGAACTCGACGTCTCCAAGATGGAGATGGGCGACGTCGTCGAACTGCGCCCGTATGAGGGCAAGGCGCTGAAGAACGGCGAAGTCATCGCCGAGTTCACCGTGAAGTCCGACGTGATCTTCGACGAGGTGCGTGCCGGCGGCCGCATCCCGCTGATCATCGGCCGCGGCCTGACCGCCCGTGCGCGCGAGGCGCTGGGCCTCGCCCCGTCGACCCTGTTCCGCCTGCCGTCCTCCCCGGCCGACAGCGGCAAGGGCTTCTCGCTCGCCCAGAAGATGGTCGGCCGCGCCTGCGGCCTGCCCGAGGGCAAGGGCATCCGCCCCGGCACCTACTGCGAGCCGAAGATGACCACCGTCGGCAGCCAGGACACCACCGGCCCGATGACCCGCGACGAGCTGAAGGACCTGGCC